>JAFDAE010000446.1 GCA_019314005.1 Deltaproteobacteria bacterium
GACAAAGGTTTTGGCCGTTGCACAGAATGTTACGGCGAAAAGGGAGCCGACACCGAAGGAACCTTTCAGGATATCAAAGATGCCGAAGACAAAGGTGGAGCCGACGCCGTGGAAAAATTGCTGGGTTGGGCCATGTGGAATTTTTACCGGGCCCGATTCGGAACTCTCAAAGCCGCTTTGAATGAAAAGAACGGCGACCACTTTGACGATTTACCTATCTGGAAAAAAATCAGTTTGATTCAAGATTTAGTGCAAGAAGGGAGGATGTTCTAATGGCTGACAAAATCAAATTTCTACCTACTGAAGAGGAAAGGGCAAAAGCGATCGATGCAAAAGGTGTCGAGATTTCAAAGTGGTCCGATTGGGACGTGAACGTAATCACTGATACTTTTCTGGACGCCCTCACTGATTCAAACGCTCACACGCTCCGGACCAAGATCGCCGAAACGATCGAAACCTATTGGTCAGACTTAGATCGCCCGTGTCGAATTTGCCAGCAAGACGAATTTATCAAAACCTATTGCTTGGGATGTGAAGAGGAAAGGAGAGTAAAAGATGGAAGCTAAAGCCGAAGTCAGAAAAGATTTTTTCGAAATGTCCAATTCCTGTTCATGTGAAGATGAAGAGGGGAACCCGACCGATTGTTATGGCGATTGCTGGGAATGTGATCTGGACTATCTGAACACGATGGTCGGAGCCGAAGGTTGTTGGAAAGTCGCCGCCGAACAAATCGGCTGGACTAACTATTCAGCCGAAGGCGTTTTCGAAGTTGATAACCCCGAAGATTGGATTCGGAAAGTGGTCGGATTCGATTGTGCTTGGACCTTCAGAATTTTGAGCATGGCCAGAATCGAAGATGAAGTTGTGAGTCTGATCGCCAAGGTTTATCATCACGATTCCCCGACCGGAGAGCCCCGGTTTGTCACCCGGATTGACTCCGACGCTTACGACGCCATTCAATTGGCTGAAAACCCATTCATTTAGTTCTTGACCCCGTGGTCCAGACGTGATACAATTAAATTGTCAAGCAAAGGATATTTAGAAAAAGGAGCCCAAATGGATATCCAAGAATTTCGAAACAAGATCAATGATTGGTCTTCAGACCTTGAAGACACCAAAGCCAAATCAGACTCGATGCAAATGACCGGGGATTTCAATTTAGAATTCACCCCCGAAGCGGTCGAGGAATCTTTGGCCTCATCCTTATTTGCTGGCCCGGTTGCCTCGGAAGCTTACGACGCTCCGATGCTAGATAGTGCCCGGTCCCAGCTGGCCAGCCGTCTGAGTATCCCGAGTGCATGGGTACGGGACCCCGAGAAATGCCCGACCGATCTGGCCGCAACCATTTTCAATTACAAATTCGAGAATGAAACCCCCAAGGAATTTTTCCTCCGTTTGAAAGGTGGAAACCTCCGGGCCGTTCTCTCAGATTCCTACACCCGATACGATCACGCCGATTTATTCGGAGCGGTTTACCGGGCTCTGGAAATGAACCAGATGTTGGATATGGTCACAGTGGTCAAAGAGCATGTGGACGATTCAATGAGTGCTTACTTGCTCTTCGACGGCGTTCAGTTTGACACCGATGGAAACGGGGATATGAATGACGGCGGCGGCTCCGGTGGGTTACGTCCGGCGATCGTTATTTCAAACTCCGAGATCGGGTCCGGGTCCAGCCGAATCAATGGCGGCCTATACCGCTCATTCTGTAAAAACGGAATGGTCCTCGGATGGAAATCCACTGAAGCTTTCAAGATCATCCACCGCTTCAAGTCCGACGCTCAAATCGCTTTACTGGCCAATGAGGCAATCGCTTCAGCTCTGGCACTTTCAGAATCGGCCGCCGTGGCTTTTATTGAAGCCCAACACAAGCTGATAGTTCCTTCTAGCCTAAAAGCGATCACTGGAAAATGGGGCCGGAAATATGGCCTGACAGTTGGCCAGAATGAAAACTGGCTGGAAGCGATCACGGCCGGAGCAAAACAAAACAGCCGGGTAAGTTATGCCGATGTAATAAATGAGGCCACTTACTTCGCTCACAAAACTGAAGACTCCGATCTGGCCGCAACTTTTGAACGAATGGCTGGGGAAATGGTCTTCGCTGAAGTTCCCCGTGACGCTCTCGTGGCTGAGTCAGTCTAACCAAAGAGTTTCACCCCGGGCGGTTTCTTGGATGGGGCCGCCCGGGTTTTCTTATATCGGAGGATAAATGGAAATTTTAGATCAACCAGTTCAAAAAGAAATCAGAGTCAAGAGCCGGGACCTTTTCCCAGAAATGAGAACAGTAGTTTTTCCAGTGATAGCCGGACACCCGGGGTTTTACGACGGGGCTGGGG
>JAFDAE010000447.1 GCA_019314005.1 Deltaproteobacteria bacterium
ATATTTCTTGGCATTATCCCATGCACCACCTGCATTGGCCATTAAGAGACCAAGGATCACACCGGTCAGCGTTGCGCCTGCAAGGAATCCTCCAAGGGCATGTGGTCCAATTAACACACCCACCAGGATCGGCGCCAGTATAGCCATAACACCAGGAACAATCATTCTCCTCAATGCTGCCGTTGTGGCAATATCCACACAACGGTTAGTATCCGGAGGCGTTGTGCCTTCCATGATTCCGGGGATCTCCCTGAACTGCCTTCTGATCTCATTGATCATTTCAAATGCCGCATCTCCCACGGCGGTCATCGTCAGGGCAGCAAGTAAACATGGAACCAATCCACCAAGGAATACACCTGTGATAACATGTGCTTCCGTAAGGTCAAGGGCAAAATTCTCAAAGCCGGGGAATGTTCTAACTGTTGTGGTATAAGCCGCAAACATAGCCAGTGCTGTAAGCGCCGCGGAACCGATGGCGAAGCCCTTTCCAATTGCTGCCGTTGTATTTCCAACAGCGTCGAGACCGTCGGTAATTTCCCTGACCTGTGGAGGCATATGCGCCTGCTCGGCAATACCACCGGCATTATCAGCAATCGGCCCGTAACTGTCTACCGACATGGTCATGCCTACTGTGCCAAGCATCCCAACACCGGCGATAGCGATACCGTAAAGACCACAGGTAATGTAAGATACCCAGATTGCTACAGCGATAAAGAAAACCGGAAGAGCTACGCTTTCAAGACCGACGGCAAAACCACTGATGATAGTTGTCGCAGAACCTGTCTGAGCGGACTCGGCTATTCTTCTGATAGGTTTGCGAGCCGTGTAATACTCTGTAACGGCACCGATCAGCATACCGGCAACAATACCGAGAAGAACGGCCCAGAAGGGTCCGAGAGCACTGATCATCCCAAGGCTCTTCAGATACTCGGCAGACATCCCTGCAGTTGTAGCTTTAACCACGAAGTATGAGGCGACAATAAAAAGAATTCCCGCGATATAAAGGGAATTGCTCAGCGCCGACTGAGGTTTCATATTCTTGAGGAAATTAAACATGCCTATTCCGATAATGGACGCAAGGAGTCCGACAATAATGAACAGCATCGGCAGCATCATCCACTTCATCGCCATTCCTTCAATACCAAGGCCCATGGTGGCCCCGATGGCAATTGCAGCGATAACAGAACCGCAGTAAGATTCATAAAGGTCTGCTCCCATACCGGCGATATCACCTACGTTGTCTCCCACGTTATCAGCGATAACACCCGGGTTTCTTGGATCATCCTCAGGAATTCCCGCTTCAATCTTTCCAACCAGATCGGATCCCACATCAGCCGTTTTTGTGAATATACCACCACCGACACGGGCAAAGAGGGCGATCGAAGAAGCACCCATGGCAAAACCATTGATTACAACAGGATCCTTGTTGGCGAAGAAATAGAAGAATACACCAAGACCAAGCAAACCGAGAGAGGCAACAGAAAGACCCATAACCGATCCGCCGAAGAAGGCCACGGTCAAAGCCTTGCCCTGACCATCGACTCTGGCGGCTTCAGCCGTCCTGGCATTGGAAAGGGTTGCCGCCTGCATCCCGAAGACCCCAGCCAGCAGGGAACCGATAGCGCCGGCCAGGAACGCCACGGATGACATCCTGTTTTCCAGAGCGAAGAAAAGAATTAAAAAAACTATAACTACAAAAATAGCAATAACCTTGTATTCTCTTTTCAAAAACACCATTGCTCCGGAATGAATTCTCCTCATGATTTCCACCATGACTTCATCACCCGGAGAAAAGGTCATTACATACTTATAAATTATGAACGCCAACACCAGTCCTATGACGCCCCACAACCACGCATAATCCACTAAAAATTCCATAACCTACGCTTATACCTCCTTGCTTGATTTTTTTGTAACCCTTAAATTAAATTTATTCATTGCCGCCTGAGTGCCGGATGAAAGAACCTCAACCAAAGCATCATATGCCCTCGCCATAACATTGGGCAATTCTTTCATCTCTTCCCCAGAAAAACGCTCAAGGACATATCCCTCAATCATCTCTTTTTGGACCGGCTTACCGATGCCTAACCGAACTCTGATAAATTCCGATCCACCGAGATGATCAATAACAGAACTTAAGCCCCTATGTCCTCCGCCACCACCACCTGTCTTGATTCGGATTTCTCTATACGGGAGATCCAGCTCATCATGAACCACAATCACATCTTCTACATCTACCTTAAAAAAACGAGCCAGCTTTCCGACAGCAACTCCGCTCAGATTCATAAAGGTCTGAGGTTTGGCCAAAACGACGGGAGTCCCGGAAATAACGCCC
>JAFDAE010000448.1 GCA_019314005.1 Deltaproteobacteria bacterium
TCCATGCAAGCCTTAAGAGGTATCGACCTGACCGTTGCAAAAGGGGACTTCGTCGCCATCATGGGAGCAAGTGGATCGGGAAAATCCACCTGTTTGCATATCCTTGGCTGTCTCGATACTCCGACTTCGGGCTCCTATCTCTTTCAGGGTGTTGTCGTAGGGGAACTGAGCCGCAACCAGCGTGCACTTCTGCGCCGCTATTACCTGGGCTTTGTGTTTCAGGGCTATAACCTGCTCAACAGGACAACTGCCCTGGAAAATGTGGAGCTTCCCCTGATCTACCGTGGTATCACAGCGGCCAAGAGACGCAAAAAGGCCCGGGATACCCTCGCCTCTGTTGGTCTTGGCGGCTGGGAAAAACACACTCCGGCAGAACTCTCCGGCGGTCAACAGCAGCGTGTGGCCATTGCCCGTGCCATTGTGACTGAGCCCGAAGTGCTTCTGGCCGACGAGCCCACCGGTAACCTGGATAGCGAACGGAGTCTCGAAATAATGGATCTCCTTTCCGGGCTCAACCGGGAACGCGGTCTGACTATCGTGCTGGTCACCCACGAGCTGGACATGGCCGCCTATGCAAAACGTCAAATTCATTTTGTGGACGGCCTGATCGTCGCTCATAGGACTAAGGGAACAGAATCATGATTTTAAATGCCTTTGTGCTGGCTCTGCGGGAAATCCGGCGCAACCTCATGCGGTCGTTTTTGACCTCACTTGGGATAATTATCGGCGTGGCGGCGGTAATTACCTTGGTAACCCTTGGTAACGGTGCCACCGAAAAGGTAAAGTCCCAGATCGCAAGCCTTGGAAGCAATCTTCTGCAGCTTCGGGCCGGTCAGGGCTTTCATGGCCCCGGTGGAGTCAGAGTGACAGCGCCCCCCTTTAAATTATCAGATGTCGAAGCCATTTCAAAGGAGATTTCAAGGGTGGAGGCGGTGGCTCCCTTAGCCGGGCGCGCCACCCAGGCCATCTCCGGCAACCGTAACTGGTTGACTACGACCACTGGAAGCACCAACGATTTCATGGCCGCACGTGACTGGCCTGTTGCCGAGGGGCGGGTATTTACGGTGGGGGAACTTCGAGCCGGTAAAGCGGTCTGTATCCTTGGAACCACAGTGGCCAGGGAACTTTTCGGCGGCGAAGAGCCCTATGGCGCCACTATTCGGTTAAAAAAATTGGCATTTAAAGTGATTGGAGTACTCAGCTCAAAGGGTGAATCCCCTTTTGGCACAGATCGGGACGATTTCATTCTCGTTCCCATTCGAACCTTCCAGAGGCGTATTGCCGGCAACACGGATGTCAGCCGAGTTTACATTTCAGTGCTGGACGGCTTCTCAATCGATGGCGTCAAGGAAGATATTGCACGGCTGATGCGGGAGCGGCGTCATATCCGGGTAGGAGAAAATGATGATTTTTACATCCGGGATATGCGGGAAATCACAGAGGTGCTGTCCGGGACTACCAGGGTGCTCACCTCTTTATTAGGAGCGATCGCAGCGGTAAGCCTGCTGGTGGGAGGTATTGGAATCATGAATATCATGCTGGTCTCCGTGATCGAACGAACCCGTGAGATCGGCACTCGTCTCGCCATCGGGGCTCTGGCCCGGGAGGTACTCTTACAATTTCTGGTGGAGGCGGTGGTGCTGTCGTCCATGGGCGGCGGTATCGGTGTAATTCTGGCGCTGGTCGTCTCAGCAGGGCTTGCCAGGCTCCTGCTGGTACCCCTTGTCTTGAAGCCGGGCATTATAGTAGTGGCCTTCCTTTTTTCCGTGGCCATCGGGGTGTTCTTCGGTTATTTTCCGGCCCGTAACGCCGCCCGGCTGGATCCCATAGAAGCTCTGCGACATGAATAGCCAATATCCGATAACCATTCCTGGCAGCCCGAGACACGGTTTTTCAACAGCCTGATAAAGAGGTAAGAATGAAAGTTCTTTTGATTTCTGCCAATACGGAACATTTAAATATTCCTCCGATAGCCATTGGCCTTGGTTGTGTTGCCGAGGCTGCCAGAAGATCCGGGCATGATGTTATTATGACAGATCTTTTGGTTCAAGATAATTATCATCAAGTAATCAAAGAAGCCATCAAGGGGTTTAAACCGGAGGTTATTGGTATTTCGGTAAGGAACATCGATGACCAAATCAGAGAACAAACAAGGTTTTTATTGGCTTATGTAAAAAACGTTATAGCGGCCTGTAAAAAATTTTCTTCCGCTCCGATTGTGTTGGGTGGTGCAGGTTACAGTATATTCCCTCAAAAGACTCTGATATATCTTGGGGCTGAAATGGGAATTCAAGGAGAAGGAGAACAGGCCTTTCCCATTTTATTGATAAAAGATTTAGATAACATACTTTTACCTGAACCGGACGCATGGCCGGTCTCAGTTCTAAAAAACCGTCAGATTCCAGTTCCTGTTCAGACAAGGCGGGGGTGCCCGATGAAATGTAGTTACTGTTCAACCCCGGCCATTGAAGGTATTTTGATCCGAAAGCGTTCCCCGGAACTTGTGGCAAAATGGATTGCCCGCTGGGTGGATGCCGGATGTTCACAGTTCTTTTTTGTAGACAATACCTTTAATTTGCCTTCTTCCTATGCCGAGGCACTTTGTGATCAATTGATATCCTTAAAGTTAGATATTAAGTGGGATTGTATTCTCTATCCCAAAAATGTTGATGAAAAATTGGTTTCTTTAATGGCACGGGCGGGTTGCAAAAGTGTTAGCCTGGGGTTTGAAAGCGGAAGTGAAACTATTTTAAATATCATGAACAAGAATTTTACACCTGATGATATAAGAGAAACTTCCCATTTGTTGGCGAAAAACGGCATCCGGCAAATGGGATTCTTATTGTTAGGCGGGCCAGGAGAGACCAGAAAGACTGTTCAGCAAAGTTTTGATTTTGTCGATGCGATGAAACCTGATTCTTTGAAGGTTACCGTGGGTATACGAATTTATCCTGACACGCCCTTATCAAAATATGCTGCGGAAAAGGGGGTGATTGCACCGGATGATGACCTTCTTTTTCCAACGTTTTACCTGGAAAAAGAACTTGAGGATTGGTTGCCCCGGAAAGTTACAAAATTCATGGCTAAAAGACCCTGGGTTGAAACTTAGAAACATTTAGGAAAAGTTAGTGCACATTAGTAAAGGAAGTCTGGGAAATCGTCAATCTAAACACTCTTCGATAATCAACCCACGATGATCCTGGTTGTCCCAATTGAAATAATGATAAAAATTTTACGTTTGCTTTTTGTAAATCGACTATAATGAGGCTTACAGCAATACTCTGATTGTTCTGATAAAGTCCTTCATTTCTTTCGCTTGAATGTATATCCCTGATTTCTTCAAGCAAATCATCAAAAAACCGGGTGCTGAATCGTGAACCGTATTTAAATCGGTAGCTGTCGATGGCAAAACCTTTATGTATATATTTCTGGAGAATTGTAATTGCCCATTGCCTGAATTGTGTGCCACGCTCCGAATTTACCCGGTAACCGACGGCAATGATTGCTTCCAATGAATAAAATTTTGTCTGATATTTTTTGCCATCTCTGGCAGTATGTGCAAAAATTGCACATACTGAATCTTCCTGTAATTCACCAGAATCAAAGATGTTTTTCAATGGCTGTTCCCGTGGGTTTCCTTCCTGACGATATAAACTTATAAACTGAGCTACATCCCCTAATCCGTACTAATGTGTTGATCAAGATTTGATACCGAGCCTTTCACCAAAAGAAACGCCTAAATTCAACGTCCCCCTTTGCAAAAGCAAAAAAATGAAGAAAATCGCAAAGCGATTAACCTCTAAACCTTTGAACGGTTACAGAATTATATCAGTGATGATCAGCGTATATCTGTAGCTGAATACCTTTAATCTTGATTTGTTTAAAGACCTATTTTTTCTTTGAAATGATGACGTACCTGCTGGTTACACCGATTATCTTTTTCTTTTGCATGGCGGATACTACATTTGCCTTGAAACGCTCTGAGGAGAGTGGCGCCTGAAAAATATGGGTTTCCTGCCAGCCGCTTTGATTTAGAATCCGAAGGTAATCATTGATTAAAATCGAATTCACCCGGGTCTCATTTTTGGCAGGGGTGTTTTGGAAATCGCGCCCGCCCGCCTCGCCTGAGCGAAAGCCTTGAGGAGCACT
>JAFDAE010000449.1 GCA_019314005.1 Deltaproteobacteria bacterium
CTACCATTGAAACGACGGAAGCGGAAGACGATATCCGGGCGATGATTGAAAATTATGAAAAGCTGTGGCAACGCAAAAAAAAGAGAAAACCTAAGAAGAAAAAGTGATCCTGAATGGGAACCTAATGACAATGTTGACAATTCCTAAATAAGGTAAACATAACAAATCACTGGAGCTAACGGTAGACGCTGGTTCGCTCACGGAAAATAATTAATCGGAGCGAAAAGCTTTACCGCCGTTGCTCAGTTCAAACGTTATGTGCAGAACTTGATTGGAGAAATTAGGGCGCAATACAAGACGGCCGTCTATTACCAGGAAAAATTAGCAAAGCAGCTGAAAAATGGAAAACAATAAAGAATATACCGATGAATATGAAAGAAAGACATGCGATCTTATAAAAAAACTTACCAAAAAACAATTTAGAAAAAATGCTGTCATATTTAGGGAAGCGGCTAACCAAATTATAAATAGTGCGAATCCAGAAGCTAAAGAGATGTACAATTTTATGTTTGGAATGAGCAAACAGCAGGAGGCGAAATCAGAAAAAAATCCCAATACTGCAATAAAATTATTCGATGAGGCTCTGATATATTTAGCCAAATGTAACTGGGACGATAAAATAAGTAATGAATATAGTGAAACCAAGATATTAAAATTAAAAAAAGAAATCGAGATAAACAAAAAGAATTTTACGAAACTCACTGACTTGTTTTTTGATATAGCAACTGAAGAAAATAAGCGTGGTAATGATGAAAACTATTGTGTGAACATGGGGCTCTATCATCTATATAACGGAAAGGGGGTATCTACTTGACTCAACCAGCCACAATATGTAGTATTTTGGTATGGAAGAAGATTATCCGAGATCTTTGGTTGAGTTCGAGCATCGTTTTGCTACGGATGAAGCCTGCCTTGATTATCTGGTCCAGTTGCGCTGGGGCGATAGTTTTACCTGTCCCATGTGTGGGTGTACCGAATTCTGGCAAATGAAGCGACAACTCAGGTGCTGCCGAGTCTGCAGACATCAAACGTCTGTTACGGCTGGCACGATTTTTCATAGAGCAAGGAAACCTTTGTCTCTTTGGTTTAGAGCAATGTGGCACATCACCAATCAGAAGTATGGTGCAAACGCGATGGGCTTACAGCGTGCACTGAGCCTCGGAGGCTATCAAACGGCATGGGAATGGCTCCACAAACTGCGCCGGGCTATGGTTCGGCCTGGCCGAGAAATGCTTTCAGGAATCGTCCAGGTAGACGAGACCTACATTGGCGGAAAGAAGGAAGGCAAGCGCGGTAGAGGTGCTGCTGGGAAAACCGTTGTGGGAATTGCTGTTGAAGACAAAAAACAGGATGGCATTGGGCGGGTCCGCCTTGCCAAACTGCGCGATGCCTCAGCCAGTAGCCTTGACACTTTTCTCACTCGAACCGTCGCACATGGAAGTCATATCATCACTGACGATTGGAGCGGCTACACGCACACGGAGGATACAGGCTATACCCGAGAGGTGTGGGCAAGTAACGACTTGAAACTTCCTCATCTGATTGCAGCCCTTCTCAAACGATGGCTACTCGGTACTTATCAGGGCGCTGCACGCAAGTCTCATCTCGATTACTACCTGGACGAGTATACGTTTCGTTTTAACCGGCGTAAGTCACATTCTCGCGGAAAACTTTTCTACCGTCTGGCACAGCAGGCACTTAAGGTCGATCCCCATCAGCGGTCTACACTGAAGTCGGACAATGGACCGTCGCTGGAGGTCGAGTTCGACATTTGATGATCACAATATGTTGGGGTTGGTTGAGCTAAGTAGATACCCCCATAACGGAATTAGTTGCTGTCCTCAGAATCCAGCAAAGGCATTGAAAGAAATTGACCTTGCAGCAAAAAGTTTTGAAAAAATCAACAAAATCCAGTTTAAACACAAAATATTAGGTATTAAATATAGACTATTAGCCCATTTCCAACCAACATACGAATCGAGATTATCCCTACTTAATAAAGCCCTTAAAGAAATAGAAAAAACGGACGACAATTTCGGGCTTAATGAAGTTAAAGGCTCAATCTGCTATGTCTCAGCGCAGACAGAACAAGACAAGACAAAAAAAGCTATTCTATTTAAAAAAGCAGCTGAATATTATAAAAAAGATAGACTTTTTAATAACTATCACGATGCTATAGGTTTGGCTAATCTCTGGGAGGTACATAATCAGTCGATAGGGCTTGATAAAAGCATAACCCTTGTAAAGAAAGCACGAAACCATTTTAAGAAAGCTGAAAATCCAAGAGGTTTTCACAATTCGTCAGGACAGCTATTTTTGCTAAA
>JAFDAE010000450.1 GCA_019314005.1 Deltaproteobacteria bacterium
CTGTCCTCCAAGTTGGTTAAACTGCATAGGGATATAGCCGCGAAAGATCGAGTCCTTTGAAAAATGAACCTACGTGAAGAGAAAATATCTTTTGACGTTGGCCCTGTAAAAATTGAAGGTCTTCTCGGACTGAGAGAAGGCGACCGGGCCGCGGTGGTTTCCCATCCACATCCTTTGTATGGCGGTACAATGTATAACAATGTGGTAGAGGCGTTGGTCGAAGTATTTCAATCACTGGGCTTTACCACACTCCGCTTTAATTTTAGAGGGGTTGGGGAGAGTACCGGTGACCATGGTGAGGGCATAGGCGAGATGCAAGATGTAGAAGCGGCTATCGCCTATATTAATGACAAAGGGAAAACCAGGATCACATTAGTGGGATACTCATTTGGCGCGTGGATTAACGCGCGATTAAACCATAAGGTAAAAGTGGAGGATTCGATCGTAATCGCCCCTCCTGTATCCTATTTCAGTTTTGATTTTATAGCCAAAGAAGATCATTTCGGATTGGTCGTATGCGGCAATCACGATGCCTTCTGCGAGGTGGAAACATTACAACATCAGCTCGCAAAGTGCGAGACAAAAGGTGTTCTTAAAATCATGTCCGACACCGACCATTTTCTTGTGGGCAGAGAAGAGGAGTTGAAGAAGATTGTAGAACAATACGTGACGGGATAACACGGCGGTTCGGCTTAACCTCCCTCATATTTTTCCAGCGTCTACCTATTTAATAACATTCCCTCTTTTTCGCTTCTGGATGTCCTCAACGACAAATGGTATCCCTTTGACGCCGATACTCCCTTTGCGTACCCAAAGCCTGAACATGCCCACCGACTCCCCCTCAACAGTTACCAGGCTGGGAAGCTCTTCTACTCCCTCTATGTCCTCGATGTTGAACTCGTAGTAAGAAGTATCAGTACTGAAAGGATCTGCGACCAAAACGATCTTTTGCGTGTCGTAAGGATGTTTTTGGGGTGATCCGGTAAATGGAACATGATCCAATAGCAAGTTTGGAAACTTCTTATAAGCTTCCAGCTCAAATTTTTTGGTCTTCTCCAGGAACTTCTTGACGGTCATATCTCCCTCCTTGGAAGCGTGGGTTAGGCTGCGGACTGTTTCTTGATGTCCCAACCAGGGAAGACCAGCACGGCGGGGTGACACTTTAGCGCCCTGGCAAGTATCTTTGCCCGCTCGACACCAAGCTGAATACGGTCGTTCTCAATGGCCGAAATGGTCGACTGGGGAATTCCGGTAAGCCCAGCCAAATCGTTCTGACTAAGCCCCTGAAGTTCTCTAATAATCCGTACGGATTCTCCTGCGGACACCTCAACCGTCTTCTTCGCAAGTCTGTAGTTCTTCATGTTACTTTTTCCTGTAGTCGTGTGCCGTGATATCAATCACCTGGACGTAAACCTTATCCTTCTCAATCCGATAGGTCACGCGATATTGCAATCCGAGCCTTGAGGATCGGTGCCCAGCCCATTCACCTTTGAGTGCTTCATCGTGAAAACCCTTGATCAGACGCAAGCCGGCAGGGCCTGAAACGCTCACAATGTCTTTCCATTTCTCGTATCGCTTAAGTATTTCCTTCGGTATGCGGCGAAGCTTCCCGACAAGATTTCGATGTTCGTAGATTTGCCACATATTATATTTATACTATGCCATATATGGTATGTAAAGCCCCTTTTCAGCCTAAAGGGGCAAATGGGCTGCTGGACATTTACTCCTTCCAACTCCCCTACTACTTTTCCCGGGGGCCTCTTCACCTATTTGAAATCAAATATATCATTTTCAATTTGTTATTTTTACGCACCACTTTATTTGCAAAATTGCAACTTTTTGATATCACTTTTGAGAAATGGGACTGTCCGGGACAAAAGGTGTTGTTAAAATCATCCTGAACACTGCCCATTTTTTGAATCCGCTTCCAAAAAAAATCCGAAAAAAATAATTGGCTACCAAAGGCAAAATAGGCTATTATTAGACTACTGATGAAAGGAGGTAATCGACCTTGCTGTCTCTCGGCTCAAAACAACCAGCCTCGGAAAGTGTCATGTCTATCAACAGCTTCATGCCGATTCCGAAACGAGTGCTTCTCTTATCTGTGAAAAGTGTATCCCTGCTCCCTTCACTTTCCCCTTGCCCAAATGAATAAGAGTCAAGAGCGGACTTGACCCCATATATCGTCCCATGAAAAATTCGGAGGAGTATGATGTTTGGAAGACGAATCACCCTGTTTAAACTACTTGGATTTGCGGTGAGGATAGATATTAGTTGGGTAATCATTGCAATCCTCATCACTTGGTCACTTGCCATAGGCGGATGGGCGTAGCCGGCGCACTGGGTCTGTTTGTCTCAATCATCTTTCACGAGCTTTGCCATTCTCTCGTGGCAAGAAGATACGGCATACTTATGAAAGGGATTACCTTGTTTATTTTCGGTGGCGTGGCCGAGATGGATGAGGAACCTCCGAGTGCAAAGACCGAGTTTATGATGGCTATTGCCGGTCCAATCTCGAGCATCTTACTTGGCGCTGTTTTCTATGGAATTTTGATCCTGGGCAAGAAAAGCGGGTGGCCGAATCCGGTTAACGGCGTAATCGCCTATCTCGCGGTGATAAACGGCATTCTGGCCGGCTTCAATCTCGTGCCTGCCTTCCCACTGGACGGTGGCCGCATGCTCCGTTCGGCCCTGTGGGGCTGGAAAGGAAATCTCCGATGGGCAACCCGCATCGCGTCCCGGATCGGATCGGGATTCGGAATGGTGCTGGTTTTCTTGGGCATCTTAAGTGTGTTGCTCGGGAATTTTATC
>JAFDAE010000451.1 GCA_019314005.1 Deltaproteobacteria bacterium
GAAATTAAAGAGTGACATGGCCGTTTTTTTCAGAATTTCACGGGAAAGCCCCTTCTGACCGATAAAGTAATCCTCGACGGCTTTTTTGTAGAGACTGTGAAGATCATCCTTTATAAGATGGCCGTACTGACGCCCCATCTGCCGGTAAGAACCGTGAAGATCCAGAATGTTCAGCTTTCCGGACTTATAAAGACTACCCCCTTCAAACGTAGATACGGGTTGCGAAGACTGAACGGTGGCCTGTGCCGCTCCCGCAACCGATGTACCGGCGAGAAATAACAACACAATGGTTATCAGCAGAAAACTTTTTTTCGCAACCGATGTACCGACAAGAAATAACAACGCAATGGTTATAAGCAGAAAGCTTTTCTTCATGTTTCTTCCTTTCATTATCACAATGTAACGGGTTGTTGCCCGAAGGATAATTCTTCATTCTGAATCCGTGCGAAAACCGACGATGTTCTACACCATCTAACAGTTTACCATTGTCACCCCGAGTCCACCGGTACCCATTTCCCTATAAGCTTGTGGCAAGGCCTTACCGGGTCTTTGTGAGCAGTTCCTTAAGTTCTTCCGAATCAATGTTGCCGCCGGAGATCACGATCACAACCTTCTTTCCTTTCACGTCCAATTTACCGGAAAGCAACGCGGCAGCGCCTAACGCGCCGGCACCCTCGGTTAATACCTTATCCTTCAGAAGAAGCAGCAGCATGGCTTCGGCAATCTCTTCCTCCGAAACCGTTATCAGTTTATCTACCAATTTCCGCACGATTGCGTGGGTTATATTCCCAACCTTACTAACAGCAGTTCCCTCCGCAATAGTGGGGATAACCTGGACAGTGGTCGGTCTGTCTCGCTTAAGCGCCTCTGCCATAGATGGCGCGTTTTCAGGTTCCACACCGATAATTAGTGTAGAAGGCCGAATGCCCTTGACAGCCACGGTGATTCCTGAGATAAGGCCACCACCACCAACCGGGACCAAGATTACATCAGCATCCGGCAGATCATCAAGTATTTCCAACCCTATCGTTCCCTGTCCGGCAATTGTCATCGGGTCGTCAAAGGGGTGAACGAAAATAGCTCCGGTCTCCTGCTGGATTTCCAATGCCTTGGCGAGGGACTCATCGAAAACTTCTCCGTAAAGAACCACTTGCGCCCCATATGCTTTGGTTGCCTGTAATTTAGTCTTTGGAACCCCCTCCGGCATCACAATGATGGCGGGGATATTGTACGCACTCGCAGCCAACGCTACTCCCTGCGCGTGATTACCCGCGCTTGCGGTGATAACGCCTTTGGCGCGTTCAGCATCTGAAAGGCCGGCAATCTTATTGAAGGCTCCGCGCACCTTGAAAGAACCCGTATGTTGCAGGCTTTCCAACTTCAGGAAAACTCGCGCATCACATATCCTGCTCAAAGCCTCTTCTTCAACGAGTGGCGTATGAAACGCCACCCGCTTCAAGACATCCTGCGCTCGTTCTACATCGGAAAGAGTGACCGGAAGCTGCAACTCGGTATCCGAATGTAAATTCTCCTGTACGCATTGGCAGCCGGCCAGCACGGCGGATAAAACAAAAAGAACCAGAAGTAACCTTGCTTTATTTTTCATGAGCCCTCCTATGTTTTCAATCAATGAACTACGGCAAGAAATCTTTTTATCAGTTCAATTCAACGACCAAGCTCACCTACCGCAACTTTATAAGACACATTGCCGAAAAAACCGATTCCAAAGGGTGTGGCCAGTTTTTTATTCAGTGCCGGTCTGGCCGGAGCATGGACTGCAAAATCAGGACAGGCAGGAGAAAATACAGGGATGTGCTCCATCCTGGCACCAGAAACGATATGAGCAGTGCTATAACGGAAAAAATCACGATGATCAGGGGTTTGATTTTCTGCTTGTCGATGGTTTCCTCATCTGCTGCTTCATGCATAAGATGGGGGTTCCTTTTAATATAAAACCAACTGGCAAGAAAAAGGAGGCCGATAATAAGTATATTCGTTTCGAAAATAACATCGCAGATCTGAAAACCACCATAAAAAGCGATCAGCGAAGTCGTGACCGGGATCAGGACGATGAAGATGAGGGAACAAATCTGTATCCAGATCAGGGGCCGGTCCGTTTTCCTGATGTGATGCATTTGCTCGTTTTGGATCATCCAGAACATGGCGAGGAGCATAAAGCTCAGGATGTAGTCATCGAATTGCAGCATCATATCTCTCAGGATTTCCCCGATGCGGACTTCGTTCATTTCCTCTATCAGCTCAGGTATGGTGAGATTAAGAGCCAGAAAGGTCATGGCGATGGCATAGACACCGTCCGTCAGGGCTTCGATCCGTGATTTACTCGTAATGAATAGGGATTTTTTCTTTTCCATACATACTCTCCTGAAATAAGCTTCCTTCGTATTTTTCGATGAAATCGACAAGGATTTTGATAAGAACTCGCCTCTGTTCCGAAGTTATGATCACTTTCATAGACACCTTCACCTAAAGTGGGCCGTCCAG
>JAFDAE010000092.1 GCA_019314005.1 Deltaproteobacteria bacterium
AGATATGGCAAAACTCGACTCTGGCGCTACAGACCCTGTGAAACAGAACAGAGTGGCACGTGCGCTCGGGCTGAACGCTATCTTGACCGGCACACTTCTGGATATAACGATCGCTGAGACAAAGGAAGATGTATCGGTAATTGAAGATACCTTACCTGCTGCGTTTCTTGACCTTGAGGTCAACCTTTATGACGTTGAAACAAACGCAGTCCTGTTAAGCGAATTTGTAAAAGCAACGGTCAATATATCGGATTTGGACCGGACGATTCCGAGTGATCATCAGGGCTACGATTCGCGTATCGCAAAAAAATTGTTGCAGGCGGCTGCATTTCAACTGATAAACAAGATCTGTACAGTAATGGAAGAAGAACCCTGGAAGGGCTATGTTATATCTTGTGAAAATAGTGTGGAGATCTCTGCCGGATCAGACGTCGGCTTGCGCAAGGGTGATGTTTTGGAGGTTTTTGGCTGTGAAAGACCGATTGAAGGAAATGTAGGCAAGTGCTACCTGATTTCAGGGGCGAAGGTTGGAGAGATCAAGATAGAAAAACTATTTCAGCATACGGCAGTTGCAGAGGTCATTTCAGGCGTTGACTTGGACAAGAGTAATTGCGTAAAACTGAAATCGGAATAAGGATTGAGCAATTCCTAAATCACTCAATTTTTACTCTGTAAATCGGTATAGGGTCTTCTATCCCTTTAATAAATATCGGTTCCAGTGGTTCTGCCGGAACACTTCCTTTTATTTCTTGATATGTTGACTCACTGATCAATATTTCTTTGTTTCCCGCCAACTTTTCTAAACGGGACGCAATATTGACAGGAGTTCCGATTGCCGTGTACTCCTTTTTTCTCAACGATCCGAAAATACCGGTTACCACCTCTCCTGTACAAATTCCAATTCCCATGTTCAGTTCGATTCCTGTGCCAAAAGCGAGCTTAGCGTTGTGCTCCTGTATAGCCTTTTGCATAGCAATGGCTGCTTCGACAGCGCGGACGGGATCGTCATTGCGTGTCACCGGAGCCCCATAGATTATCATAATACTGTCCCCGATGTGCTTGTCCACTGTTCCGTTATATTGAAAAGCGATCTCCCCGAGAGGGCTAAAGTAGTGTTCATTTAAGTATTGTGCAAGAGTATCCGGAGGGATATTTTGGGAGATGCTTGTAAATCCACGGATGTCGGTAAACAGAATTGTAGCCTGTTGTTTTTTGGGCTGAAGAGGATTCCGGATATTTTTGATTTTTTCATATATCTCAATCGGGACAAATTGTTGCAATCGCTTTTTTAGTGCGATCTCTCTGATTTTTAATCGCAGCTCCATGTTGTCAAAGGGTTTGGTCAAAAAACCATCAATCCCTTCATTTGTGGCCCGGATAGCCGATTCAAGGGTGGCGTAACCGGTCAGCAATATGCGGGTAATTTCGGGATTCATCTTTGCGATCTGACAGAGTGTCTCCATCCCGTCCCTGCCCGGCATCTTGTAATCAGAAATAACAATGTCAATTTCCGGCATATGTTTTTCAAAAAGCGCGAGGCCTTCATCTCCATCTTTTGCAAGAAGGATATTGTATTCTTCGTGTCTCAATGCCCTCGTAATGGAACGGCGGATCCCTTCTTCATCATCTATAAAGAGCATGCCATTCATGCTGATACTCCTTCAAAATAACCGCACACAACATCTGCGGCTTCTTGTTTTGTTGTCGCCCGCACCACCTTTTCCCTAAATCGACTGCAATGGGGAAGAGACTTGACATACTTGGGCAGTATACCCCGCAATATTAATGCGGCATGGTATTCTCCCCAGTATTCCACGGCATAATCAATATGCTCCAGTATCATTTTTTTGCGCATATCGAGCGTTATTGGTGAAGGTGTCCTGCCTTCCAGAAGCTCTAAAGACTGTTGGAACAACCAGGGGTTTCCTATAGCGCATCTTCCGATCATTACCCCATCGCAGCCTGTCTCTGAAAGCATTTTCAAGACATCGTGGGGTGTCGTTACGTCTCCGTTCCCTATGATGGGAATAGCCGATTTCTCCTTGATGCGGTTGATGAGGGACCAATCAGAAATGCCGCCGAACTTTTGGGCGACCGTCCTGGGATGTATGGTTATTGCATCAACGCCGCATTCCTCGGCGATTTGTGCAAGGGTGAAGGCTTCCTCTCCAGAGGAGGCCCAGCCGGTGCGAATCTTTATGGTCAGGGGGATTGAAATAGCCTTTCGTACTTCTACCAAAAGTCGGTGTGAGAGATGTATATCCCGCATGAGCGCCGCCCCCGAGCCATTTTTAAGGACCTTTTTAGCGGGGCACCCAAAGTTGATGTCGATAATATCCGCCCCCATTTCTGTTGCGATAACAGCAGCATCTGCCATGGTCTTTGGATCTGAGCCAAAGAGTTGCACGGAAAGGGGGCGTTCTGACGGGGTGCTTTCAAGGAAGGCTTCAGTCTTTTTACTATGCCGAACAAGACCGGTTGCGCTGATCATTTCAGTGGTGACGAGAGCGCATCCCATCCCTTTGACAATTCGCCGGAAAGGGAGATTGGTAATCCCTGCCATCGGGGCCATAATAAGGGGGTTGTTGAGCAGAAGACTTCCTATTTTCATGGTTTGTATTTCTCTTCGGAAATAGAGGCCAGGTATTCTTCCCATTCTATAGGAAGGAGGTATTTCTTCTTTGTGTTGCACTCCTTACAGGCAGGCACTACATTTCCTTTTGTAGATTTTCCTCCTCTTACAATCGGAACAACATGGTCCATGGTGAGTTCATTCGCGGCAACATGCCGGTTGCAGTAGTAGCAGACTCCCTTGGCACATCGCCGTTTCCACCATTCTGATTGGCGCAGTTCGCGGGCCTTTTGCCGCTCCCTCCCTATATGGGCATCATCACAGAGAATTGTAAAAGGTTCAGGAGATCGTTTATTCCTTTTCATGCTGATACCTTAATAGAATGCAGGGGCTATTTCAAGGCAAAAGGTTGCTTGTTTGCTTCACTTCAGTGGATGTTGAAAAAAGCCCAAATTTAGCGTATAGTTTAATATCTATTAAGCCGCACCGATCTTACCCCGCTGTACCTCATTAAAATGGGAGGTTTCATGAAAGCAAAAATATTTTTCTTGTTTGTTCTATTGACCCTGTCGGCATGCGCTACCCTTCCTTCAAGCGTTGAAGATCTAACTCCTCCTGAAGAATTAGGCAACATCGCTGTACTCTCCGCATTAGGCGACAAGCTGAATATAAACTACGTAGGAGCGACAATTTTCGGCAACAGGCATAACGCCGCGGACGTTTCTGAATGGGATATAGATAATTTTGTAGTCAAAAAAGCAGAAGGGTACTTAAAAGAAAGCGGCTACATTGTAAAACGAATATCCTATGAAAAATCGCTACTTTTAAAAGCATATGACATCAAAGAGCCTGTTTACGGTACATATTCCAAATATGTCAAAGATTACCTGTCCAAATTAGCGGAAGACGAGGGAGTTGATACATTTTTAGTAATATACAGTACCCATCAAGAAGACTACGTTGGGCATAGCGAGGAACGTCTCCGGGGTTACGGTTTGTATCAACGCTTCTCTATGTTAAGCGCCCCAACTACGGCTCTCTATAGCAATTTACGCTTTGAACTTATTAAACCCAAGCCCTTCAGAAAAGTAACGGTGAAGAAGAGCTTCGATTTCGAATTCGTAGCCCCCGAATATTTTGAAGAGAGCTACAAGGACCAGGTCAATGAAGGGACTTTGTTAACTATTAAAAATAAGGACGCGGCCGTATTAGCGAAAAAACTACGTCACAGTTTAGATGGCGCGATCTCAAAAGGATTAAGCTTGGTCGGTTTAAAAATATGGGACCCAAATCTTGAGAAACAGGTACCGACGGCCACCGAGGCCGCCCGGATGACGGAATTCAAAGCCAGGCGAATAGTGAAGACGTACACCATGAACCTTACTTCCCCTCCTGAAAAGGTGTTTCCTCTATTGTGTCCGGCCCGGAAGTACGAATGGCTCGAGCATTGGAAATGTGACATGATATATTCGGATTCCGGTGTCGCTGAAAACAATTGTGTTTTTCAAACCGACTTTCCCCACCGCGGAGAAATGACTTGGGTCGTCACCCGATATGACGCTCCCCGCGCCATTGAATTCACAGTGTTCAGTTTCGATTTTTATGTTTTGAAAGTGGACATCAACTTGAAGCCGGATGGAAATGGCGGAACACACGCGAACTGGTCGCACACATTCACTGCCATAACGGAGCGGGGTAATAGATTCATTGCAAAATACACTGACGGTGACCACCAGAAAAAGATGTCCCATTGGGAGCAATCCCTGGAGCGTTTCTGTAGAAGCGGAGAAATGCTCCGGAAAAACTTGGAGTGAAAGGAAGTGGACCTTTTCACATATATTTGGTAAATAGATGCCAAATGGTGTTTAAAAAGAGATCTTGGGGTAACAGGTTTGCGTGTTAGGAGTCACGGGGTTTCAACAGGTAACTCACAACTCGTAACACGCAACCCGTAACTTCCCTTGCTTTAGAACCTATGTCTAAAAACATTTTCTTGAACGCTATGACAACCCTGCTTAGACATTTGACTTCGCTCCTACTCTGTATTTGTCTTGTATGCCCTCTTGCGTCCTGTAAAAAATCTGACGTCACTTCTGCCACTAAAATCCCGCAGAATGAAAACATCCTCCGGTATGATGTCAACGCCCCTTTTACCTCTTTGAATCCCAGAGAGGTAAAAGCTTCTGGCTCAAACCATATCTTCCCCTTGCTCTACAGTTTTCTTTTTGTACCAGGCCCGAACGGAGAACTCGAACCGGACCTGGCGACAAAGTGGGCATATGATGCCCAAACTTACACATGGATAATCCATCTCAGAGGAGACGCCCTGTTTCACAACAAGCAGAGGGTTACTTCAAGAGATGTAGAGTATTCGCTGGAGAATTGGTTGACGACTTACTCCCCCTCCCTTTCTTCTCTGATAGAACGAACTTTTATTTTATCAGATACCATCCTAAGCATTCGTCTTAGGAGAAACGACCCTGACTTCCCTACAAAAATCTGGGACCTTGCAATCATCCCCAAGTCCAATGGAGAAAAGATTGACTATTACGATAACTCCATTGGCTCAGGGCCCTTCAAATTCGCCTATAGAAAAGGTGAGAAGGAGGTCGCTCTGGTGGCAAATGGAAATTATTATAGTGGCCGGCCCTCTCTGGATGGCGTTGTTTTCTATTACCAACCACACAAAGAAAAGGCATGGACAAGGCTACTTACAGGAGAGACTGATCTCATACAAGAAATCTCGCCGAAAAATTACGAGATTATGAAGCAGTATAAAGACAGATACTATTTTGATCAGTACACCCTGCCTCATTACACCATACTTCTTTACAATACAACCGACCCCCTTTTTTCTGATTTGAGGGTTCGACGAGCCCTTTCCTATGCGATCGACAAGGAGTACATCGTAAAAGATATCCTAGGAGGCTCTGGAGTTGTTGCTGCTGGGCCGATGGGAGTTGGCTCTCCACTTCACAACCCCAAGGTAAAACCCATCCCGTACGATCCAGGGAAGGGGATTATGTTGCTCAATGAAGCGGGGTGGTTCTATGATAAATCGGCGCGTTGTCTTATTAAGGATAAAGAGTTTTTTGAATTTACTATCTTGCTTTTTGAAGAATATCAAATTGAAAAGAAAATTGCTCAATACATCAAGCTTTGTCTTAATGATATCGGGATCAAGGTGCGCTTGCGGCTCCTTCCTTCCAAGGAGCTTACGCAAAGATACCGTAGAAACAATGAGTTTCAGGCTGTGATAACAGAGTTCACAGGAGCTCATAACGATCCTGAATACTTGGCGGAACTATGGTCGACTTATCGTGGGGACAAGTCAAGAGCTGGGTGTTTCGCCCATTCAAAGGTTACCCTCCTTATGCACGAAGCGCTTAAGGAGAAAAACCCCTTAAGGCAAAAAGACCTGTTCCATAAAATGGACGCGCTGATCACATCGCTCCAGCCCGGCACCTTTTTGTTCCAAAAGTCAGCTATAGATATTATGACGAAAAGGTTCGCCTTGCCTTTCCCCTTTACTCTCGACCATCAGGGGATTTACCGCCTCAAGCATGCCTCGCTTAACAAGAATTATCTCGTCGCCGGGGCCTCATGGTGAGTAAAAGTCAAATCTTGTTGCTCAAGAGTGTTTGTCGTTCGTTCCGTAATATCTTTGTGCCTGATAACAATAACATATACTAAACTCCTAGAGAACAATTGCTGATTACTGAATTACAGGTCATGCCCGAAGCGGGCAATGGTATAAGTAACATCTTTCAAGAAAGGGGGGATGAAGATGAAGAAAAAAGAAAAGACGAAACTGATTGTTGTCAAAAAGGGCACGTACAAAGTCAGAAGTTCGGTCATGCAGTGCTGCAAAAATGCACCATCCAGCCGCAATTAGCTCACCCACCAATTTCTCCCCCGGGCAGATAAAATCTGCCTGGGGGCACCACGGAGGATAAGCTAATGTACAAAAGATCCAGATTCACGGTTGACATTCCTATCGCAAACAGCGCGGACAATCTAACCGCCCTTTATCACACCATGACTGGCGCCTTTATTCTTATCCCTGAAGAAGAGTGGTCTCATATCCTGAGCAATCCAGGCGATCCTGAAACTATAGAACTCCTCCACGAACAGGGTTTCCTGGTCAAGAAAGATGTGGATGAAACCGCCCTGTTTGACTACTGGAAACAGCAGCAGATCCATGACTTCAGCACGCTGACATCCAAGGTCCTTGTAACCCGCAAATGCAATAACCGTTGCCGCTACTGCATACTCGACCCTGAAGCAAAGGATATGTCTTCTGAAACGTCCCGGGCCATGGACAAGTTCTACATTGAAACCATCAATGAAAAAAGACCTGAGAAGGTCAAAGATGACTACCTTGGCGGTGAGCCACTCCTTGCTATCGACATCATCCTCGAAAGCGCGGCACGGCGTTTTCGGCACTGCGAGGCGCAAGGCATTGAGTATGGTTTTACCATCACCACCAACGGCACACTGCTCAATCCATCCGTAGTCTTGAACATGAAGGAAGTGGGCCTGACCGGTATCCATGTCAGCATGGCAGGCCCTGGACCCATCCACGATCATTTGCGGCCTTCCAAGAATGGAGGCAAGACCTATGACATTATCACGAAAAACCTCCAGGCTATTTCAGGCATGACCCCCATCACCATTGAATGTCAATACGACAGCGGCACGCTCGATTACCAGCGTATCCCTGAAATGTTCGACGATTTCAAAGAACGTGATATCGCCATTAAAGAGATCAACTTTACACCGATTCTCGCAAGAAGAGGCGAAAACCCGTATGACTCCGGCATGGGTGATCCGGAGGTTGGGCTCTGGCTCATGCGCGAGGCTAAAAAACAGGGCTATCTCCATGAACGCGAGGCCCCCTCCAACGCGTGCATGGCTGATTACCGCTGCCGATTTGTCTTTGATACAGACGGTTCGATTATCCCCTGCCCGTCCGTGCAAGGCGGAGAAATGGCCTGCGGACATGTCACCAAAGGAATAGACTTTGTCTCAGAATCCCAATTGCTCAAACGAAACTTACCCTACAGATGTCTCAACGAATGCGAGCTTCTTCCGATCTGCATGGGAGGCTGCCGCATGCAGGCCCTTGTGCATCAGAACGATTTTGCCGGAGTCGATTGTCACTATGATACCTATAGAATCTTTCTTGAAGATTACATCAGGGAAGAGGCTTTAGAACCTGTCCAATGTTAAAGGGCAGACCCCATTTCCCTTTCCACATTTTCCCCGCTGTCTCCACAACAAAAGTATTTCTTGATCCCTTTCCACATTTTCCCCGCTGTCTCCACAACAAAAGTATTTCTTGATCACATGGCCAGTTAGCATAGAGGACGGGACAATAACGATGTTGACTTTGTTGAATAACAATTGGTATGATAAGTTAACTAATTCAACAACTTTTGCAGTAGGATCAGAATTCTCGGACAGCCTCCTAGCCCTAACACTATACTAAGATAACTCGTTAGATGCGTTATAAGGAGACGGACAACAAATGTTTATGCTCAAGAAGATATTAACACCTTTCTTGTTGCCGCCCGGCATTTTTATCGTCTCTTTAATATTAGCCGGTGTCTGGTTCTTATATAAAAAGAACTGGAAAGCAGGGATTGTGAATTTAATAATTGCCTGTTCTGCCTGGCTGCTTTCCATATCTCCAGTCTCAGATGCCATGCTCATGGGCCTTGAATCTGAATTCAGCATCCCGGAAAACCCAAAAGGTGATGTAATCGTCCTTTTAGGCGGCGGTATAGATGACAAAGCGCCTGACATCTCCGGTTTAGGCTCGCCCACGGATACCATGCTTAGCAGGATTGTCACAGCCGTCCGGCTTCAACAGAGGCTAACTATTCCTATTATTGTAACAGGCGGCAAGTTCGCCGGGCACGAAAACTCGGAAGCGCCTTATAGACCTTGGAGTTCCGGCGAATGAGATTATTATTGAGGAGAAAAGCAGAGATACGATTGAAAACGCAAAATTTACATCGAAGATTTGTGCGAGATTAGGATATGAGAACCCCATATTGGTAACCTCCGCTTATCATTTGAAACGCTCCGTCATGAGTTTTGAAAAGGTCGGGCTGGAAGTTATACCATTTCCGGCCAGCTTTAAGACATGGCCGGACAAAGAATATAGATGGAATGCTTACTTGCCCGGTGACTTCACAAAGGCTTCAATTGCTATTAAGGAATATTTGGGCTTGGTATTTTATCAACTTGTCTATTAGCCCGAATTATTCATAAACAGTTAGCAGCAGTCAAATAACCAGGCTCGTGGAGGAAGTATTTGATCGTTATTTTCTGATATAGGAGCAATCATCATGAAGAAAAACAGTGTAACCAGTCTTTCGTCCTGGAAAAAACTTGAGCGCCACGCAGGGCTTATGGAAAGTAATGACAAGCACTTGAAGGTACTCCTGCAAGATCCGCGAAGACTTGAAAAATTTTCTTTAACAGGGGCTGGAATATTTTATGATTTTTCACGCCAGAGGGTCGATGAAAAAGCAATGGATTTTCTGTTTGAATTGGCTGAAGCGAGAAATCTAACGGCCCGATTTGAAGCCATGACGCGGGGTGAAAAGGTAAATGTAACTGAGAATCGGGCAGCGCTGCATACTGCGGCGCGGGACTTTTCCGGAAATCCGATTGTGGTAGATGGCACAGACGTAGCCCCTATGATTAAAAGGGTCAGGGAGGAGATAGAGTTATTTTCCCGTCAAGTGCATAATGGTGAAATCTGCGGCTCAACAGGAAAGCCGTTCAAACATGTAGTAGTTATAGGGATAGGGGGCTCATACCTCGGCGGGCAGTTTGTAAGCGAGGCGCTCAAGGCATATGCGGACAAGGGTATATCGCTTCATTACCTGGCAAACGTCGATATCCATAATTTTGGACGTATCGTATCCTCTATAGAGCCGGAGACAACCTTATGGATTGTGATATCAAAGAGTTATACTACTGCAGAGACCTTGGCCAATGAAACGCAGGCAAGGACATATATGAAGGAACAGGGTCTAGATCCCTCAAAACACTTCGTGGCCGTAACAGCAAAAGGGAGCCCTGGCGATGACCCTTCAGCGCCTGTTATACGTTCCTTTCACATGTTCGATTTTTTCGGGGGAAGGTACAGCGTCTCTTCGGCAGTGGGGGGTCTACCCCTGAGCCTTTATCTTGGCTATGAGCGATTTGAGGCATTTCTAAAGGGAGCGGAAGAGGTCGATATCCATACCCGGACTGCTCCTATACGAGAAAATGTTCCCCTTGTCGCGGCTTTGATCTCGATATGGAACAACAACTTTCTCGGTTATCCGGCCCAGGGGGTCATCCCGTATGCCGAACCATTGCATAAACTGGCGCCTCACATTCAGCAGCTCAATATGGAAAGTAATGGAAAATATGTTTCAGCAGATGGGGAAATACCGGACGTTGCCACCGGCCCGATCATATTCGGAGAGCCGG
>JAFDAE010000452.1 GCA_019314005.1 Deltaproteobacteria bacterium
GTTTTACGCCGTGAAGGCCCCGACATATTCGAAACATCAATAAAATTTATTAATGGCCTGAAGAGAAAAGGCATTAAAGTCGGCGTCGCATCTTCCAGCCGTAACTGCAAGTTGATTTTACAACTTGCAGGAATCGAAGACCTTTTTGAAACACGGGTCGATGGAGATGTATCACAACAGCTTAATCTGAAAGGGAAACCCGATCCGGACATATTTGTTACAGCTTCAAAAAACCTTGGCCTGATGCCGGGAGAGTGCATGGTTGTTGAAGATGCAGTTTCCGGGGTCGAGGCAGGCAGAAAGGGAAATTTCGGCCTGACACTGGGAATAGACCGAAACAATACAGGCGAAACGCTTAAACAGAGCGGTGCAGACATTGTAATCCATGATCTTTCTGAAATAAGCATCAAAGAAATAAAAGACTGGTTTGAGCTCTCGATTGAGGAGGACGGCTGGAACCTTACTTATAACGGTTTTGATCCTAAAGATGAAAAGTTAAGAGAGACGCTCACAACGATCGGAAATGGCTATCTTGGCACAAGGGGCTGCTTTGAAGGAGAAAAAGCTTCCGAAACGCACTATCCAGGAACATATATCGCAGGGGTATACAACAAGCCGGCCACAAAGATTCAGGGCAGAAATATATACAACAACGACTTTGTAAATTGCCCGAACTGGCTTTTAATTGAATTTGCGGTAGGAGGCGGGAGCTTTATCAGCCCGTTAAAAATGGAACTTATAAGTTACACCCACTCCCTCAACATGAAAGAGGGTGTAATGGAAAGATCGATAGTATGCAAGGACGGACTCGGCAGAATTACAAGAATTCACAGCAAACGGCTTGCAAGCATGGCAATTCCCCATCTTTGCGCCGTAAAGTATGATATCACGCCTGTCAACCATTCGGATACGATTACCATACGATCCTCTATTGACGGGAATATTATCAATGACGGTGTTGCCCGCTACCGCAAACTGCATTCAAAACATCTTTCAGGTGTATCTTGTGGAAAGACAAAGGGTTCGATTTCCCTCCACGTTCAAACCATTTGTTCAAAATACCAGCTCGTTATGGGTTCAAGGACAAATCTATATGAGAACAAAAAGCCGATGTCCGTCGGTAAAAGTATTTTGCAACAAAAAGCGGGCATAACCGAAGAAATAAATATAGATGCTGTGGAAAACAATACATATACTGTTGAAAAACTCGTAAGTATCTACACATCACTTGACAAGAATATCTCAAATCCCAAAAAATCGGCCACGGAAATTTTAACAAAAATAAAGACCTTTAAAGAGATATATGGCCCGCACAAAAAGGCCTGGAAGGCGCTCTGGAATAAAGCAGACATCAAAATTACCGGTGACAGACTTGCGCAAAAAATCGTCCGCCTTCACACGTACCACCTGCTTGTCGCTGCGTCTTTACACAACAAAAATATAGATGCAGGAATAACTGCAAGAGGATTGCACGGAGAAGCATACAGGGGGCATGTATTCTGGGATGAGCTTTACATTCTGCCTTTTTATAATCTTCACTTTCCTGAAATCTCGCGCGCACTTTTAATGTACAGGTATAGACGCCTCGACGCAGCAAACAAATATGCGAGACAAAACAGATACCAGGGAGCCATGTTTCCATGGCAGACTGCAGATGACGGAAGCGAGGAAACTCAGGAGGTTCATTACAATCCCAAAGACGGTTCATGGGGGCCTGATTTGAGCAGAAGGCAAAGGCACGTCTCTATTGCCGTATTTTACAATGTATGGAGATACGTTTCAGACACGAACGACAGAAAGTTTCTCGAAAATTACGGCGCAGAAATTATGCTTCAAATTGCCCGTTTCTGGGCGAGTATAGCAAAATATAACAAAACCTCGAACAGATATCATATTTCAGGAGTAATGGGGCCTGACGAATTTCATGAAAAACTCCCTGATTCTGAAGAAGATGGACTAAAGGACAACGCTTATACGAATGTTATGGCAGTATGGCTCCTTGGAAAAGCTATTGAACTCATAGAAGGGCTTAGCCAAAAAATAGTCGAAAGGCTGTCCCAAAAGACAGGTTTTAAATACAACGAGATAGAAAAGTGGCAAGAGATAACAAATAAGATGAACGTCGTCTTATCAGATAAAAATGTAATCAGCCAGTTCGACGGTTATATGGACTTGAAAGAATTTGGCTGGAATCAATATCGTGAAAAATACGGCGAGATACACCGATTGGATCGAATCTTGAAAGCCGAAGGAGATTCGCCAAACCGTTATAAGGTGTCAAAACAAGCTGACACCCTTATATTGGACGTATATTCAGACAACTGGGATACAAGGTTGATGATGCCGTTGAATTTTTAAAAGTCAACTACGATTACTATGAAAAGAGAACAAGTCACGGATCTACGCTCAGCAAAGTAGTGCACGCCGTGATTTCAAGTTATATCCACGCATCAGACACACCATGGAAATGGTTCATGGACGCGTTGAAAAGCGACATATTTGATACACAGGGAGGCACTACGATCGAAGGGATACATTGCGGCGTAATGGCGGGCACACTTGACGTTATTATGAGATATTTTGCGGGAATAGATCTTAGCAGCGAAATCCCTGAAATAAATCCACACATGCCTGAGCACTGGGGCAATCTTGCTTTTAGAATATGCCATAAGAAGAAATGGTATAATTTTGAATTCACGAGAAAAATAATAAAAGTTACAGTTGAAGGGAAAGGAAATAATCAGGTTTTATTAAACATAACAGGAAAAAAGATAAAACTTACACCCGGCAAAACCAGACTGGTTAAACATGGATAAAAACCCATATATCAACAAATACATCCTTCAAAAGTGTATAAAAAGAAATGTTGTTAATAAAAAAGAAAAGTATGCACCCATAATCGACTTTGTTTTTGCAGTATCCGGAGCTGCTGCATTAGGTAAAACCGCGTTTTGCAAAAATTTAGAAAGATATCTGAACGACCGCCGGATAAATACTGTGCATATACCTCTTGACGGTTTTCTCCTGGATCGTAAAACAAGGCGGGACAGAAAATTAAGTGGATATAATCCGGAATCTACCGACATGCCGTTATTAATTGAAACAATGAAGGAACTTATCTATGATAGTCGAGAAATCAACCTGCCGCTTTATGATCACAGAACAGGCAAACACAGGGGTTTTAAATCAATCAGCCCTGGCAAGGTGATTATTCTATATGGAATAATGTCCCTTCATTATGAAATAAGAGAGAGGTTTACAAACTTTAATATATTCCTTTACAGTGATGATCTTGTGATGCGGGGGCTGCGTTTGCTTGTGGATATGGAAGAACGGGGATATTCGGTTTTTGAGGCTCTATCACATTCAGATGAAGAATTTGCTTCTTACAACAAATGGATCTACCATCAAATCTTCTTTGCAAATTTACGTATTTCTGTTGGCAAG
>JAFDAE010000453.1 GCA_019314005.1 Deltaproteobacteria bacterium
TATACGAGAACAACACGGGATGTCGATTTTATTACCAGATCTGAATATCAAAGCAGGATCGTTGACTATCTCGAAGCGCTCCGTTTTGAGACATTGCATCGTTCAAAAGGCTTTTCCAATCACCTACACACTGCTGGTTCCGATAGAATAGACTTGGTTTATGTTGAGGGTGAAACCGCTCAATTCATCTTTGAATCTACGAGCAAAAAGCTTCTCCTTGAAAATCTTGTGCTTCCGGTAGTAAGCCCTGAACATTTGATTGCATTAAAACTATTTGCAATCCAGAATGATCCTGGAAGAAAGTATAAAGAGTTAGCTGACATTAAGGAGATTATACAGCTTACAAATCCTGATAAGACGACTGTACTAGGGTACTTCAAAAAATATGGACAGGAGGCATACTATAATGAGATCACAGGGGAGAAAAACCAGGGTTGATAAGCTCGTCCTTCACTGGGACCATAAAGCACCCTCGTCCGTAGATATAGAAAAGATGACTGACACTAAGCGCCACGGGCAACGCTCCCTACAGGAGTATTTTGATTTACTTGCTGAAACCAAGCCTTCCAGATCCGAGCTTACGGATGTCAAGATTTTTGAAACAATTTTTACCCTGCCATAAGAAAGAAATAGGGAGGCATAATAATTTGCCGCGCATTAAGTTGATCCCTCTTGATCGCTACCAACATACATATAATACCACTGTAGAAGTGACAGACCTCACTTATGGAAATCACATGGGGAATGACTCGCTGGTGGGTATCATCCACAGGGCACGGGTCCATTTCCTTGGCCGATTCGGTGCGAGTGAAAAAGATCTTGGAGACGGAAAAACCGGGATCGTGGTTGCCGACCTTGTTGTTAATTACAAAGGCCAAGGCCTTCTCTTTGACCCCCTTATTGTGGAAAGCAGCATAGGCGAGGTCCATCCACGGGGTTTTCGCATGTTCCACAGAGTTTCGACAGAACAGAATCGTTTGATCGCGCTGGCCGAAACCGGTATAGTTGCTTTTAATTATCAAGAAACAGTATTAGCCAGGATTCCTGAACAATTTCTGATCTCACTTGAAAACCTGGAACAATGAAAACAGAAAAGCTCCCCAACGAACAGTTCCCCGACGGCAGAAAGCCGATAGGGGAAGGTACATTCAGATTCGGTTGCTACCCCGGCGTGAAGTGTTTTACACTATGCTGCAGGGATGTGGACATGTACCTTTATCCCTATGATATTATCCGTCTGAAAAACCGCCTCGGAATCTCTTCGGATCAGTTTCTTGAGCAATACACATTTAACGGATTCAGAGACAATCCTCACTTCCCCAGTTTTATGCTGAAAATGTCAGACGACGAAAAAAAATCGTGTCCCTTTCTGTCGTCCGAAGGTTGTACCATATACGAGGACAGGCCCTCCTCATGCCGGACCTACCCCCTGGAACGGGCCGTGGCAAGAGATGGCGACGAAAAGGTGCGCAATGTCTTCTACTTTATTGCCAACCATCCCTACTGCCTCGGCCATAAAGAACCTCGTGATTGGACAGTCAAGGAATGGAGGGATGATCAGGAAGTAGAATTATACGATAAAATTAACGACCTCTGGGTAGATGTGGACACCATATTCCGGGGAAACCCCTGGGGTTCCGAAGGGATAAATAGTCCTAAGCTCAAGATGGCCCTTATGGCCTGTTTTAATGTGGACGAGTTTAAAACATTTCTTTTTCAGACTACGTTTTTGTCGCGGTTTGATGTTCCGGAAGAAAGGATTGAACAGATAAAAGAATCGGACGTGGAACTTATGCAATTAGGATTTGATTGGGTGAGATTTTTCCTGACCGGTACAGGCACTTTCACCCCAAGAGAGAATTAAGAGAAAAAAGGAGTCAAGTTAGTCTTTATGTGCGGAAGCCTTTTGATATACCTTGAGGTATTCTTCAGCCGATCGCTTCCATGAAAAATCCGCTTTCATCCCATTTTTGACGATTCGCGTCCATACCTTTTTATTTTGAAATAACTTCAAAGCATTTTTTATCGTTCCCAAAAACGATGACGCATTATAATCGACAAATTTAAATCCGGTCCCTTCTCCGGTTTCAGGCACGAATTGCTGTATAGTATCTGACAGGCCGCCGGTATCTCGGACAATAGGCACAGCACCGTATCGCAGGGCATACATTTGTGTTAGACCGCACGGTTCATATCGCGAAGGCATCAGGAAGATATCTGCTCCTGCCATAATCTTATGGGCAAGCTGATTGTTGTAACCAATTATAATTCCGGCCTTACCAATCTGCTCCCTTC
>JAFDAE010000093.1 GCA_019314005.1 Deltaproteobacteria bacterium
TGAACCTTGAACCTTGAACCTTGAACTCCTATTAGAATAATATACACGGCTTCTCTGTGTCAAGCTTTTACGTGTAAAAGGTTTTAATCTTTTCAACAACATACGTCTGTTGTTCATCGGAAAGTTCCGGATAGATCGGAAGTGCCAGGGTACTCTGGGCAGCGTCTTCTGCAACCGGGAAATCGCCCCTGCGATATCCGAGCGACCCAAAACACTCCTGAAGGTGTAGCGGTACAGGATAATAGACCTCTGTGCCTATACCGGCATCGGCGAGATATGTTCTCAATTCGTCCCTTTTATCCGGCACCGATACGACAAATTGGTTATAGATATGCAGATCTTCGACCTCCTGTGGAAGTCTTATGACCTGATCAAGACCTTGTTCACGGAATAGTTTCCGATATTGTTTTGCGTTCGCCTGTCTCTGCTCCGTCCATGCATCGAGATATTTTAGTTTCACAAAGACAATAGCCGCTTGCAGGGCATCCAGCCTAAAGTTTCCTCCCATCATTTTATGAAAGTACTTTGGCTTTGATCCATGAACCCGAAGGGTTTGCAGCAGATCACAGTATTCCTTTGATTGTGTGGTCACTATCCCGCCATCTCCAAACGCACCAAGATTTTTGGAAGGAAAAAATGAGAAACAACCAAAGTCTCCTATCGAGCCTGCCCGCTTCTTTTTGTATTCAGATCCGATTGCCTGAGCGGCATCTTCGATTACTACAAGGGAGTGTCGGCGGGCTATGTCCATAACAGGGTCCATGTCTGCGCACCGGCCGTAAAGGTGGACCGGTATAATTGCTTTGGTTCTCTCGGTAATCCGAGCTTCGATCAATGCAGGATCAATATTGTAGGTGTCTTTCTTGATATCAACAAATACGGATGTCGCCCCCACTCGTGCAATAGCACCCGCCGTAGCAAAAAAAGTGTATGGCGTGGTAATTACTTCGTCACCAAAGCCGATTTGCGCGGCCATCAAAGAGATCAGAAGGGCATCGGTTCCGGAAGAAACGCCAACAGCATAGGAACATTGACAATAGTCGGCAATCGCTTCTTCAAGCTTCTGTACATGGGGACCAAGGATAAAGTATTGGCTTTCAAATACTTCTTTTGCAACGGCCAGGATTTCTTCCTTAATGGTTTGATATTGGCCCTGCAGGTCTAATAGGGGTACGCGCATTTTATTATCCTTAAAGTGAGCTAAAGTCACTCAATCACAAAACCTGAATCCGGGTCATCTTCATGCCTAATCTCATCTATATCTCCCTTGCCACCCTTGCCTCGATACAGCCTGTTTGCAAAATTCAATACCGTACCGGAAACAGCGCCGATGTTCTTATAACCGTGGACAACACCTGGAGGAACAATAACGGTCGCTCGGTTGCTCTCACCGGCTATAACCTCAAAGTAATTTCCGTAGGTGTTAGAGCCTGTTCTTCGGTCCCATAGACATATCTTAAAATCAGAAGGGCCAAGAAAAGCAAAAAGGTCGGTCTGTTCCCTATGTTCATGCGGCCCTCTAACCACCCCCGGATCGGTTACTGAAACATAACCCATAACGGGAAGGTGTACCGGATCTAATTCGTCCTGTCTGAAAACTTCGCACAACCAGCCCCTGGCATCTTCATGTCGTTTAATCGATTTTACAATAACACCGTCAATCATTATTACGGTACCCCTGACAAGCTTACAGCGAGAGCTTTGCACAGCTGCTCCCAAAAAAATAGAGCCCCTGGTCTAATAAGGCCAGGGGCTGGATAAATTGGATAGCTGGGATTTTAGGTTTCTTCTACCGTGATAGCTCCCTGCTCACAAACCTCGATACAGCTTTCACATCCGAGACATTCTTCACCATTTACCACTACAGCTTTTTCATCCTGAATTTCACATACATCCGCCGGACATACGTCAATACATTCACCGCACCCAACGCACTTATCCGTGTCTATAGTTGGCGTAAACATAAAAACAACTCCCCCTTTCTTTTATTGTACATATAATATTTGTGACCCACTTTCAATCATGACAACGGGTAGCTTCCCCTTTATACTAATTAATCAGCAACGTCAAGTCGAAAATTTCATGTCCTGCCAACACGCTCCAATAGTACGATGAGGGCATTCCTTTGCTTGGTATCAGACTGTGGCCCGGCAGGCAAAACATTACCTTCCGGGGAGCACGCCTTCCCCAAAAGGGTACGTGCTGATTGATCCGGGAGCAGGTAGCACCTTAATAATACTCGGTTTTGCCCTTCCGCCACATTCGAATCTCGTGTGGCATTGTTGACCTTTGCTCGCATCGCGTCAGACCATTTTTCTGTCATAAGCTCAAAAAACAGCGAATAAAACGAAAATGGAGTATCCGGTCTACACTGCAATATCTCTAATTTTTCGCATTCTTCCCCCAAGAGCAACGAAAGCGCCTCGCGAGAATCGGTAAACAGAAAATCCGTATCATAACCATCCTGCTGAAATAAATGATTCCAGGCATGAATACGTTGCCCCGTCATAAACACTGCCGGTTCTTCATCGCTTGTAATTACCGGAACAGCCCCACATTCACCCCCTTTTAGAGGGCCATCTTCCTCTGAAAAAGGGTGAAGGACCTCTTTGAAAAGTTCCTGGTTACGCTCAAACTCCTCAATTCCTCCTATCACTTCACTTGACCTCTGATCATAATCCTGGGCAAGATGAAGAAAAAGTTGAGCTGAAAATTCCCTATCATCCAACTCACTCGCAGAGGTCGCCCGAGACGAATCCATATAGCTCTTAAGATCGGCAACAATTCCGGAAGTCATTGTATCAAGATAAGGCGAAGCCGCGTTGGCTGCTTTAAGATACTCGATATCACTCTTATGATGCATCTCTCCCCAGTCTTGAAAGGACCTCAGTGCATGCTTAAGTCTTTTTTCATCGGTCGTCTCTGCCAACGGCGTCCTTATCTTCAAAGATCCTTGATCTATCCAGGGCTGGAACGAAGGGGACATCATTAACTTAGAAGGTTGATAGACTACCACCTCGCTCCAGAAAGTGGTAATCTCCCGAAGTAGTTTGTCACTAATAAAAGTAAACGGGAAATAGACAGGTGTAATTGTGTTTGATATGTCGTTCATATTTTCTATTTTATCGGTCTCAATACTGATCCACTCGGAGTGTCTTTGACGATAAATCCCTTTTCTGTTAACAAGTCCCGAATCTGATCGGCGCGTGCCCAGTCTTTTTGACGTCTTGCATCAGCTCGCTCTTTAAGAAGAGCGGCCAGCTCCGGAGTCAGCTCATCAGATTCAAAATTAAATATATGCAAAACAGTATCTGTCTTTTTCAAGGCATCAATAATGGAAACCGCTCCGGACCTGTCCAGACAACCGTCTCTGATGAGCTTGTTGACCTTTTTTACAAGATTAAAAATGGTAGAAAAAGCTCCTGAGATGTTCAGATCGTCATCCATTGCATCGGCAAACCCTTGCTTGAGATCATAGATAAGCTGATCGATTTCCTCGTATGGATGCCCATCTTTTAGATGTTGCAATCTGTTAATACACTCATCCAACCTGGATAACGTACGACGAGCTTGTTGCAATTCCTCATCAGAGAAATAGAGAGGCTTTCTATAATGTTTTGAAAGGAACCAAAACCGGATTTCCCTCCCTGTACAGCCTCGGTCCAAAAGTTTTCTGACAGTTAACCTTTGTTGGCCTCTAACGTCTACATTCTTACCGTCCACCAGGACCTGAGCGCTGTGGAGCCAATACCGGGCCAATGGTTTGCCGGTCAAAGATTCGCAAATTGCTATCTCGTTCTCATGATGTGGAAAAATTAATGCGCGGCTGCTTGTGTGGATATCAAAGCTTTCACCCAAATATTTCATAGCCATGGCAGCGCATTCAATATGCCATCCCGGCCGAATATTCCCCCATTCAGTTTTTACATATATGCCACGCTTCAGTTCTGAAAGCTTGGTCCGTTTCAATAAGGTGAAATCTCGGGGGTTGTCCTTCTCATAATCATCTAAGTCGATGGTAGTTCCCAACTTTATCTTATTCAAATCGAGCTTAGACAACTTTCCATACTCAGGAAACCTTGAAATATCAAAATATACTGATTTTAATTTTTCATAAGCGACCCCTTTTTCGAGAAGACGTTTGGCAAGCTTTACCATATCTTCAACATGCTCACTTGCTCTTGGATATTCCGTGGCAGGTTTAATTCCAATCGCTTCAATATCTTCAAAAAAAGCATTAATATATTTTTCGGTAAACGGCTTTAGATCCATACCGGCCTGCTCCGACGCCTGAATTGTCCGGTCGTCTAAGTCAGTAATATTCATGACATGGACAACTTCATCTCCCTTATATTCAAGATACCGTCTGAGCAGATCAGCCATAAGGAAACGCCGGGCCTGTCCTATGTCTATACGATCATTAACTGTCGGGCCGCACGAATAGATGGATACACGTCCCGGTTGGATGGGGCTAAATGATTCTTTAGACCTGGTCATCGTGTTATAGAACTTCAGAGCAGACGTTTCTTTTACAGCAAAAAGGGATGTACTCAAATACCGCTCCCCGCTGTCAGGGATAATAACAACCAGTACGCCATCATTCATCTCTTCGGCAATTTGCCTAGCCACTACCATGGCAGCCCCGGAGCTCATTCCTACAAAAAGACCTTCTTTCCCGGCAAGCTGTCGCGCCATATCAAATGCTTCGTCGTCTTCTACGTTGATCTTCCTATCCAGACGACCTTTATCATATATCCCCGGGCAATAAGCCTCTTTCATATTCTTTAGGCCCTGGATCTTGTGCCCTAAATAGGGTTCCACACCAATGATCTGTACAGCAGAGTTATATTCTTTAAGCCTTTTTGAGATCCCCATGACTGTGCCGGTAGTCCCAAGGGTTGCAACAACCTGTGTCACTTTTCCTTCGGTCTGATTCCAGATCTCCTCTGCTGTTCCGCTATAATGCGCCAACCAGTTCGCCTTGTTATTAAACTGATCTGTAATAAAATACTTATCCGGATATTCTCGGGCCAACCGGTATACCTCTTCAATAGCCCCGTCAGTACCAAGATGAGCAGGTGTTAGAAGAAGTTCCGCCCCCAGCGCCTTCAGTATTTTTTGCCGTTCAATGCTGACCGCCTCTGACATTGCCAACAAAATACGGTACCCCTTGATGGCACAGACCATTGCCAGACCGATACCGGTATTGCCACTGGTAGCCTCCAACACGATCTTGTCCCGGGTCAACATACCGTCAGCCTCTCCTGCCTCGATCATGGCGAGAGCTATTCTATCCTTGATCGAACCCCCGGGATTAAAATACTCCAGTTTCGCCAGAATTCGAACACCTGGATTCGGATTTAATCGTTTTATATCGACTAAAGGTGTATTGCCAATTGTATCTAATAGCGAGGACATATCTAAACTTCCGCCTTAATCTTCTCTGCGATCTCTTTGAGCTTATCCATATCTCCAGCCTTCATCGGCCAGTGTGAAATTGTGATTCCGTCATCAAACCAACGAGGAATTATGTGAACGTGAAGGTGCGGCACAACCTGGCCGGCAGCCTTCCCATTCAATTGAAGTATGTTGATCCCGTCGGCTTGAACCACTTTCTTTATTGCGGTAGAAAGAAGTCTAACCACTCTGATCACTTCTATTGCGTCCTGTTCTGAAATTTCGAAAATGTCTGCCGCATGAGTCTTAGGAACCACAAGTGTGTGGCCGGTACTGAGAGGGTTAATATCCATAAAAGCAAAGATGTTATCGTCCTCATATATCTTAACAGACGGTATCTTTCCCTGTATAATCTTGCAAAAAATGCAGTCCATGGTGTCCCCTTTTGTTGTCAGTCGTGGGTTGAAGGACAACGGACGTCTTTTATCTTTTTTCCGCAGACCTGGCAACCCGGAATCCGAGGCTGAAATCAGCGTATACCGGCACAACATGTTCACGCTTGGTAACACGTATGTCATCTGGAGCATTAAACCAGCTCCCGCCTCGTTTCACTTTGTCGATCCCTCTCCCCGGCCCTCTGGGATTTGTGGATATTCCCGCAGAATACTCTCCATACCAGTCGCCACACCATTCGGAGACATTGCCTGTCATGTCATTAAGCCCGAATCGATTGGCCCTGAAACTTCCCGTAGGCGCGACATAAATGTATCTATCATCATAACCTTTCCAAATAGTCCAGGCAGGGAATACTCTTTTAGCGCTCTTATCAGCGATATTTCCTCCTCTTTGTTTTACCGGTCTGCCGTCTCCCCAACTGTATTTATACTCTTTATCTCCGCCACCAGCCGCATATTCCCACTCCGCCTCCGTAGGAAGCCGATATTTTGTCCCGGTCTTTCTTGACAACCAGGTACAATATTCTGAAGCACCATACCAGGTGACATAAATAACAGGGTGCTCCCTATAACCGGTCTCTACCAAAAAGGTATTATAATACCTGCTTATCCGGCACCGCTCATTGTTCCATGCACCATGTAGCTTAATCAGCGCTCGTCCTCTACCATCTGTTGCTTTTCCCAAATCATTTAAGAATACCGCAAATTCCTCATTTGTAACCTCATATTTTCCTAAATAAAAAGCGCTAAGGTATACTCGCTGTTCCGGGTTTTCATCTAAGTCACCTTCTTCATTCCCCATAATATAGGAGCCTTTGGGTATCAATACCATTGTTGGCTCGATAACATTTTGGGACCGGCAATAAGCAACAAGAGGATGCAATACGGCAACCACCACAAAAAGGACCGCCGATATCGTAATCTTCTTGTTATATATAAGATTAAAAAGTGCACATAACCTCCATACGGAATTTGGATTCTTGCCTCTCCGTTCTCAAGCCATAAACCCTGCTCTTTAACTATGAGGCCTATCCGCGTGGCAGCCTTGCCCATTACATTTTTGGTGATTTCTTCTATCTCTTTTCTATCTTCAGGGGGGGTCGCAAAAAGAAGTTCGTAGTCTTCCCCTCCGCTTAAAGCCCAATCGAACGGATCGCGAGACAGCTGCTGAGCAAGAGTTCGCAAAGGTTCAGAGATCGGAACCGATTCTTGATTGAGGACCGCCCCTACACCACTTTCATCACATATATGCCTGAGATCCTTTGCCACACCATCCGAAAGATCGATCATAGCATGAACCAGTCCGCTATCCCCCAAGGCCTTCCCGAGCTTTAAACGCGGGGCCGGTCTTTGGTGGGAGGAGACAAGTATTTGACGATCCTCTTCCTCTTTATGTTCGTTTGTCAACAGGATCTCCAGCCCACCCGCAGCATTGCCCAAAAACCCGGACACCCAAATATCATCACCAACCTGTGCGCCGGAACGGAATACCAATCCTTCGGGTGAACATCTTCCCAAAAGAGTTACACTAATGACGGACTCCGATGTCACTGCTACTGTATCGCCACCGGCAAGAAAGACCCCGGCCTCAGAAGCCATTTCCTGAAACCCCCGCATAAATGACTCGAGAATGGAAACCGGAGTAGAAGATCTCAACCCCATGGTAAGAAAAGCTGTATGGGGTGTCCCTCCCATAGCAGCAATGTCGCTGAGATTTACCGCCAGAACTTTCCACCCAACATCCTCGTAAGAGGCTGTCTTTGTGGTGTAGTGGATACCCTCTATCATCATATCAGTGGTGACCAGCAACAGGTCTTCTCCACCTGTTTCCAACACCGCACAGTCATCTCCGATCCCTTTCTTTACATAAGGGGTATGATCCGGGAAAAACCGTTGTATCAGCCGAATCACACCGCTTTCCCCTACGTGACTTAAGAG
>JAFDAE010000094.1 GCA_019314005.1 Deltaproteobacteria bacterium
CTGACCAAGCGTCTGGCATATAAAATGCTGGAAATTGTGGGGGAAAAGACCAGTATGATCTATCTTGGCTGTTTTGTAGTGACCTCGGCGCTGACCCATATCATGGCCCACACCGCGGTTGCCGCCACTATATTCCCCCTCCTTATGGCTATCTATGCGCTTTATGGAGAAGGCGACAAGCAGACCAAGTTCGGCAAGGGGCTATTCATGGGCATGGCCTATGTGGCCGGAGCAGGGAGCATAGTGACCCTATTGGGCGCCGCGCGCGGCGCTGTGGCCATCGGATTTTATAACGATATCATGGGAAAGGATATAGCTTTTTTTGAACTGACCTATTACATGTTTATCCCGGGGTGGATAATGACCTTTCTCCTTTGGGGATTTTTCATGGTATTTTTCAAACCGGAGAAAAAGACTATTCCCGGCCTCAGAGAGAAGGCGAAACAACTGAATGCCCAATTGGGGAAGATTACAAGGGATGAGATTATGGCCATCGCCATTGTCCTTGCGGTAATCATTTTCCTTGGGCTGCGGTCCTTTATGCCGGAGTTGAAAGTGTTTCATAAGACAGCGATTGTTTTGCTTTCCACCGTTGTGTTTTTCCTTGTAAAAATTTTAGATGTCAAGGACCTGGAAGAGATCCCCTGGAATATTATTCTCCTTTTTGCCGGGGCCATGAGCATCGGGTTTTGCCTCTGGGAAACGGGCGCAGCCAAATGGATGGCGGTGAATTGGCTGGTGATGTTCAAGGAAGCCCCCGGGTTTGTATTTATCATGAGTATAGCCTTTTTTGTCATGATGATGACCAACTTTATCATGAACGTGGCTGCTATTGCCATCTCCCTCCCTGTGGCCCTGGTGATCGCTCCTTATCTGGGAGTGGCCGGAGAGGTGATCCTCTTTGCATCACTGGTAACAGCGGGTATGCCTTTCCTCTTGCTGGTAGGAGCGGCCCCGAATGCCATAGCGTATGATTCAAAGCAGTTTAGCACAGGCGAATTCTTTCTCTACGGCATTCCGGCCAGTATTATATTGATGGCCGTTGTGGCCCTGTGCGTGGGTGTGATCTGGCCGATTTTGGGGATGCCGATTTCTATTCCGACACCGTAGGAAGGCCAGAGGCCAGATGACAGAGGATTGACGATTGAAGATTGAAGAGTGACAAGTGACTATTTGAAGGACATAGTCTTAATTTATAAATTGCCAACATCCAATCAACAATCGTCAATCAACAATCAACAATCAACAATTCAAACCGGAGGTTTGCATGGATTACTTAAAGCGTCCCCCAATCATCCCTGACAACCGGGCAGTTATGCCCCTGCAGTACAATCTGTCGACGTTTTTTGGCAAGCTTAGGGAGGTTGTGGCAGATTATTGCAAGTTTGATATGGCCGAAACCATGCCTGTAAAGGTTGAGTGTCCGGATGAGAGCCAGGGGCTAAAGACCCTTTATATGATAGCCACCTTCGGGACATACCCTTTTGTCGGAGGGAAACTGGGGGCCGAACTCGATACAAAGGCTATTGCTCCGGCCTCACACCATGCCGAAAATCTGGTTTATGTGATGGGAGGCCACACCGGGTACGACGGCGAGAGCAAGACATGGGGCAAAATCTACCGCGAAAAAGAGGGTGGATTCAGCGCCTGCTGCGGGAAGTTGGCCGGCGTAATAGGGCCTTACCTCAACGAATACGAATATGCCAAGACCAATATCAAACTTTTTAAAGAAGATGGCCGGATTTTCCTTGAGATTCCGAACCGGCTTCTTGGGATTCACAGCTCTGATGAGACACAACCTGCCAAACTGTCCCTGGAACCTTCTTTGATAAGAGGCAATCCGGAATCAGTGAGGGGCATGAAATCCGAAAGCCCACGCTCGCTTATTTTCGAGGTTCATCCGGATTTGCTGCATGCTATTGAAACCACGAAACGAGATATAACGCATGACCCCACCCCAATAGGCGACGACCTCACCGGTGACTATTTTAAATTCGTTTGGGCCTCATCCGACCCCTTTCCTGATGACATCACGCGTCGATTACATCCCCTGATGCATCAGATCGTCTCCAGTTCAGACTATCCTCCAATGGTCACTGTCGCAAATGTGCATACATGGGTAGAATTCAACCGATTTGTGGATGCCATGCATGAGATTTCAGACGTGGTGCCTAAAGGGATTTTTGGTGTATCCGGTTTGACAGTTGATCTCTATTTTAAAGAGCGGTCCTGTCATTATTCCAATGTCTATTATCCCCAATACGCTTTTTTCAAACGCGCCGGCGATAGGGAGGGGCATGTTATGGGACCGTCTGAGATCAACAGCCTCCTGGACGAATATAGACCATCAAATGAACGTCTCTCTATAGATGAGATCCTTCAACGCAATGACGGGGCGGACAAGGAGATCAAGTTTTAACTAAGTTTAAGGAGAAACATCATGCCGCAGTGTAAAAAAAAAAAAAAAAAAGGCTTGTTGTTGAGATTGAAAGAAAAGACAGGGCTATGCTCCCCCTGCAACACCACTTTTGAAGAAATGAGCAGACATTTAACTGAAGAGATAATGGAAAATGTAAATTCGGTGGTACGGCCTGATGACCCGGAGACGATTGTGTCCCGGTGTGATCAAATAGAAAAGAGTATAAGCAAGTTGATTTCACTCCATGAAGAGTATTCGCTGAAACCCAGCTCAGTACTTCTATATCTTATGAGTTGGTCCGGCGCAATTAAGCAAAGGGCCTTGAGCGCGACGCAAAAACAACCGTGACCTACCATTTGACTGGTGTAGGTCTCTCGGCAAGAAAGAGTGGACTAAAAGGTGGCTGAAATCAAAAATCTAAAAGACCTCATAATTCCTATTACCGATTACCCCCATATGCCCTATTGGGCCACCTTAGAAGAGGCTATTGTTCTGTTGAACTTTTCCTATGAGACAGGCCATCATACCATTTTGGTCTTTGACGAGTCTTATAGATTATTGGGAGTGTTACACCAGAGAAAGATACTGAGAGGCATCCAGCCAAAGCTTGTAAAACTCTCTCCCGAGAAAGTTCCTGTCCAATGGGAAGAGCTTATGTCAACTGCTAATCCTAAGCAGCTTAAAAGACCCATAAAGGATTTCATGACTCCGTTCAACATAATTGTAGACGTCGAAGACCATATCCTAAAAGTGGCTCACCTCATGCTCAAGCACAACATAGATCTGCTACCGGTTAAGGAGTCGGAAAAGGTGATAGGGGCAGTGGGAATGCATAATATATTTCACGAGATTACCGCGTTTATCCTTAAGTCTAAAGTAACTGCTCAGGGACCTTGTAACCAGGATACCAAGGCGCTGAGATTATGAAAGTGATAAAGGGGAGCTGAGAGGTCAAGTGCGTAGCTTATTGGACATATTTAAAAAGATTAAGTTTAAAAGGACCGAGATCCCTAAAGCAACTCCTCCTGAGAGAACGATATTCAAAGAGAGGTACGATTGCTTCCAGAAGCTGCTCTCTGACAACAATACTGTCTTGGAGACGATGGCGGATATGGAAGAAAAGCTTTCAGGGGAGTATATCTTTGATATGTCGTATGTGAGATCCGCCTGTGAGACTGTGGTGGAGAGAGTCCATAATCTCATAGAGAATCTCAATAAGCTCTCAAATGGAAAATATAGCGCTCTATATGACGCATTTGAAAAAATTAACTCAGATATCGAAGGAGCCCTTGCCAAGAAGGTGGAGATTCCGGTAACCCCTTTTACCATACCCTTTGAACAGGTGACCAAGGATATGGTAAACAGCGTGGGCGGCAAAAATGCCAGCTTGGGAGAGATGAAAAGCAGGCTCAATCTCCCGGTTCCTGCGGGCTTTTGCATAAGCGCTTACGCCTTCAAGCAGTTTATGACGTATAATAAGTTAAGCGATAAAATTCTTCTATCTTCGGTAGATGTAGGGGATATAGAGGAGCTTACGAGGGTAAGCAAGGAAGCGCGCGAGTTTATTGTGAATGCCGAAATACCTCCCGACTTAGAAAAAAGTATATCAAATGCTTACCTGGAACTGAGCACAAAGGTGGCCCGGGAGGGGGGCGGTACACTCAATGCATCCGTTAGAAGCAGTGCCATCCATGAGGATGCCCACTTTACCTTTGCGGGCCAATATGCGACCGCGCTCAATGTTACCCCGGAGAACCTCCTGGCAAAATATAGAGAGATTATTGCCAGTCTCTTTACCGCAAGGGCCATATTTTATCATAAAAGCAAAGGCTTCCAGGAAGAAGATATGGTCATGGCCATTGGCGTAGTTGAGATGATTGATGCAAAGGCCAGCGGGGTTATGTACTCACGCGATCCCACGGAAGCAGGAAGGTATGCCATTATAATCAACGCTGTCTGGGGCTTGGGACCGTATGCCGTAGATGGAGTTGTAACCCCGAACACTTATGTAGTTTCAAGGGATGCTGACAGAACCATTCTGGAGAAAAACATACCGGTTCAACGGGTTATGCTTGCATGCAACCCTGAAGGGGATGTAGCAGAAGCTAAGGTCCCAAATGAGAAAAGGGGGCAACCCTGTTTGACCGATAATCAAATAAAGGCCCTTGCTGAATATGCCCTGATACTTGAGAGGTGCTATGAAAAGCCACAAGACATAGAATGGGCGCTCGACCCAAACGACAACCTTTTTATTATACAGGCCAGACCCCTCAGGATTTTAGCTGAAAAACCGAGCAAGCCTATTCCCACATCTTTACGAGGCTATGAGGTTCTAATTGATAAAGGCCAGATCGCATGCAAAGGTGTTGGCGCGGGCAAGGTATATTTGATTACTAAAGAGGAAGACCTGAAGACCTTCCCGGAAGGGGCTGTGCTGGTAGCCAAACACACCTCACCTAAATTTGTCACCGTAATGAACAAGGCCAGCGCCATTATCGCCGATGTGGGAAGCCCCACAGGCCATATGGCATCACTTTCCAGGGAGTATATGGTGCCTACTATCCTCAATACCGAGATAGCTATGAAGACCTTAAAGGCTGGTCAAGAAATCACCGTTGATGCCATTAATAGGAATGTTTATGATGGACGCATTGAGAAACTCATTGAAGCGGGGAAAAGGGAGAACCCCTTCAAAGATACGGCTGTATTTAAGGTCTTAAGAGGTGTTTTGCACAGTATAGTTCCTCTAAACCTCATATATCCTGAGGATGAAGAAAAGTTTAGGCCTGAATTGTGTGAAACCTTTCATGACATAACACGGTTTGCCCATGAAGTGGCAATGAATGAGATGTTCAAAGTCAGTGGAGGCCCGGATGTAAAGAAGGGAGGGGCCGTAAAGCTGGTGGTCCAGCTCCCTCTTGACATACATGTGATAGACCTTGGTGGCGGTCTGAAAAATGATTCAGGCAAGATTACGCCCGATCATATTCTTTCCATACCTATGAATGCTCTCCTAAAAGGGTTGATGGAGATAGAATGGCCTGGTCCCCCGCCTGTAAATGTAAAGGGCTTTCTCAGCGTAGTTGCCAGTACCACCATGCAACCTCACTCCGAGCAGGCGCTATGGGAACCCAGCTTTGCTGTAATATCCAAGGAATACATGAACTTTAGTATCAGGCTCGGCTATCACCTGCAGACCCTCGAAGCATATGCTGGTGATAACATAAATGATAACTATATCCGCTTCTTATTCAAAGGTGGCGGGGCTTCCCATGACAGACGCGCCAGAAGGACCCAGCTTATAAAAGAGGTTTTAGAAAGAATAGATTTTCATGTTGATAGGACTGGAGATGTCTTAGATGGCAGGGTCACCAAGTATGATAGAGCAACTATCGAGAAAAAATTAGGTATAATGGCTAAGTTAACAGCATTTACCAAACAGTTGGACATGACTTTGTTTAATGATGCCGTTGTAGAATGGTATGTTCAGGAATTTATCAAGAAATATTATACTGAGGAGAGTGAACCAGGCGCATGTTAACACCTCTGGGATGAACTATGAGATTGAAGCTGAAGGCTGAAAGGGATATTTGATATCTAATTTGTAAAATAGACTAAATTTACAAGCTATTTCGGGGGATCATGGAAGGGTCACAAAAATTAAAGTTACAGGAGGAGTTGTTAGAAACCAAGGAATTTCTACAGACCGTTATCAACGGTATTAGAGACGAAATTATAGTTATTGACAGGGCTTACAGGATAAAGGAAATAAATGAATCAGGGGCAAAAAGGCTTGGTAAACCGAAGCATGAGATTGTTGGCGAATATTGTTATCGTGTGCTTCATGGTAGGGATAAACCTTGTGATATACCGGACCATCCTTGCCCTGTGGAAGATACGCTCAGAACAGGCGAACCTGGTGTGCTGTATACACATTTTGAAGGGCGTGAAGTCAGATGTTACAGGATTATGGCCTGTCCGGTATTGGACGATCTTGGCGTAGGCACCCAGCTAATTGTAACTGGAAGGGATACTGCCAAATCAAAAAAGAGTTCAGGGCAGGTGTATGATAAACAGACGTTGTCTTCCGATGGACAGTTGGCTGCTGCTGCGGCCCATGAATTCAATAACCCACTGGCGGTAATCCTTAGTTTTGCCGATCTTCTCCTGGAGAAGATGGAACCTGGTAGCCAGAGCTACGAGATTCTCAAAACCATAGAGAGACAAGCGCTTAGTTGTAAAAGGGTTGTTGAATGTCTTTCAAACCTTACAGTATATCGCAAGACAACCGGCAAGTCTACTGACGTAAATGTAAACCTTGAAAAGATGGTTTGTGTGATTGAGAATATCCTGGTTACAAGAAACGTCACTTTAGATAAAAACTTTGCAGAGGGTCTACCAAGAGCAAGAGGGGATTCAGAGTATTTGCGTCAGGTCTTCATGAATTTAATTACCAACGCTATCGCCGCTATGGATAAAGGAGGGCATTTGAGTATTGCCACCAGACTAAATGCCCCTGCTGATAGAGTAGAGATTGTCTTCAAGGATACAGGACACGGTATTAAAAGGGAATACAGAGACAAGATAGTTGATCCCGGTTTCACCACAAGAAAAGCAGGGGGGGATGTAGGATTGGGGCTTTCGGTCAGTTACGGGATAGTGAGCAAATATGGCGGAGACATAACCTTTGAGACAGTGGCTGAAGAAGAGGACAGGGAGAGCAAAGGTACTACCTTTACTGTATCTTTACCTGTTGCTCATGATCAAACGTAATTTTCATTTTCAACTTTGAACTAAATAGTGTTCATTAAAGAGGGGGTACGATGGCGCGTGTTTTAATTGTAGACGATGAACTTGATATACTCACCGTTCTTGCCATGATAATTAAGGATAATACTAATCACGAGGTAAGTACTACTAATAATCCCTTTGAGGCGCTTGAACTGATTAAAGAAGGAACCTGCGATCTGTTGATCGCTGATCTCAAGATGCCGGGTATGGACGGGATAGAACTCATGGGTGAGGTGAGAAAGTTGGATGAATATATCCCCATACTTATCATTACTGCCTATGGTTCCCCTGAGTTGGCGAAAAAGACTATACACGAAGGCGCCTATGATTACATTACTAAACCCTTCCGTAAGGAGCAGATACTCATTGCTATCAGCAGAGCCCTGGAATGGCAAAAGATGAAAACGGAACTGCGCCGACTAAAGGAAAAAGCCGGAGAGAAAGAAGGGGGTTAGCACTATATGCCACTATCAGCATAAGCAGATTGGATGTTGAGAGAATGGGTCAGTTTAGTTTGTTTTTAGACGAGTTACGAGCCAGGCTGGGTATAGTCAATTTAGCAACCAAAGTGATATCAGGGGTGTAAGCCTGATTTTGATTGTAGTGATGGGCGTTTTTACCTACTATGATACAGTGACACGAACAAGGTTTCACCTTGACAAGCAGGAGGAGAGAGCATTTGAGATCAGCGATACGGTAATGAGAAGCATTGAATACCCCATGCTGGATGGAGAGATGGAAGATGTGCAGGCCATCCTGGAAAAATTGTATACATTGAAGGATGTGGCAGTGGTAAATCTTTGCGATATCATGGGTGTTATCAAACATAGTGGATTACCGGTTAACATAGGCAAGATTGACAACTCAGAGATTACCAGAAGGGCCTTGAATACCAGTTCCCTGGTGAAGGGCCTGGAGATGTTGGGGGAAAAAAAGGTATTTCATCATGCGATGCCTATCCCGAATGAAAAAACCTGTTATAAGTGCCACGGAAGTGAACCTGAAATATTGGGGGTCTTGACCGTAGGAATTGACTGGACCGCCATAGAAGAGAGAATTACGGCAATTAGGAATAGAGAGATTACCTTGGCCATGGTTTCCCTGATAGTGGTAGGTTTTTTCCTAACTCTATTCCTATCCAAATACATTACCAGCCCCCTCTCTATACTTACCCGATTAGCAGATGAAATCAGCCGCGGAATGCCGGGGTTTGAATTTGGCAGGATGCTCCAATGCTGGGAGGTAGAAAATTGTAACAAAACTACCTGCCCGGCATACGGAAATACTGATATCATGTGTTGGTATGTGGATGGTACCCTCTGTAAGGTTGAGCCATCAGGAAAATTTCCGGAAAAACTGGATATGTGTCGGGATTGCAGGGTATATAAAGCCCATGTGGGTGACGAGATGATCCAGCTGGCGGACTCCTTCAAGCATATGGTCTATAGACTAAATATTTCCGAAAAAGAGATAAAGAAATTAGAGAAAAGAACCCAGTTAGTCCAGGCCGCTAAAATGTCTACCCTGGGGGAAGTATCATCAGGCATAGCCCACGAGTTGAATCAACCCTTAAATGTTATTGGGGTAGATGCTGACTTTATTAGGAAGACGATCAACAGGGGCAAAAACATAGGGAATGAAGAATTAAAAGTAGTAGCTGATGAAATTAGAACCCAGGTAGATAGAGCATCGGCAATCATAAATCATCTGCGGGACTTTGTGAGGGTGGGTATCAAAACGGAGAAGGTTTGGGTGAATAAACCCATCAAAAATGTCTTTATGATACTGGGGCAACAGTTGAAATTACGCGAGATAGAGGTGCAATTGGACCTGGATGATGACATACCCCCAATAATGGCCGATAATAATAAGGTGGAGCAGATTTTTATAAATTTGATTATCAATGCCCGGGATGCCATTGAGGAGAAAGGCGAACCGGGAGGCAAAGTCAGAATAAGATCATTCTTAGACGGCGGGAAGGTCACAGTTATTATATCAGATACGGGAAAGGGTATTCCCGAGAACATAATAGACAAGATATTTGAACCGTTCTTTACTACCAAAGAAGTAGGTAAAGGAACAGGATTGGGCATGTCTATCAGCTATGGAATTATTAAGGATTATGGAGGAACTATAAAGGTAAGCAGTAAGGTGGGGGAGGGTACATCCTTTGAATTGAAATTTCCCGCATGCTAGGACAGCCTCCTATGTGATATTATAAGAGAGCAGCATCATGTTAAAACTTTTACTAATCGATGATGAAGAACCTATCAGGATAGCTCTGGGGAGATCGCTGAGAAGCGATGGCTACCAGGTGCTGACGGCAGAAAATGGCAAGATAGGGATAGAACTGTTTAGGGAAGAAAAACCCTCAATCGTTTTAACTGATATAAAGATGCCCGGCATGGATGGAATTGAGGTACTGAGAAGGGTTAAGGAGATCAACCCTGAAGCCGAGGTGATAGTTATTACCGGGCATGGGGATATAGATATTGCCATCCAATCCTTAAAACTTGACGCCTCCGATTTTATCACTAAGCCTGTCACAGATGAAGCTCTAACCATTGCCTTAAGAAGGGCCAAAGAAAAGATAGATATCAGAAGGATGCTCAAGGAATACACAGACAACCTGGAAAATAAGGTAAAGGAAGCAACGGAAGAGTTAAGAGAAAAGTACGAGGAGGTAAAGAGGCTGCAGCAAGAACTGATTCAATCCGAACGGTTAGCCGCCATTGGAGAAACCGTGGCCGGCCTTGCCCACTGCACAAAAAACATTGTGGTTGCTCTCGAAGGAGGAGTCGACATAGTAAATGTAGCGCTTGAGAAGAACAATATGTCTAACCTCAGCGTTGGCTGGGATATGGTGCAAAGGAATATCAGTAACATTTCCAGCTTGGTTTTAGATCTCCTTGGTTACTCTAAGGAGCGTAAGCCTGAATATGAGAAAAGCTTACCTAATATAATTGCAGATGCGGTCTGTGAACTGATGGATCCTAAAGCAAAGAAATCGGGTATAGAGATTGCCAGAGATTTTGATCGAACCATAGGCGAGGTGTCTCTCGATCCCAAAGGCATTCATCGATGTCTGCTTAATCTGGTGTCTAATTCCATTGATGCATGTATGTCCAATGGAGATGAGAATAAGGAACACGTAGTGCGGGTGACCACGAGGCGTGAAGATGATGGACTGGTTTCATTTCAGGTTTCTGACAACGGTTGTGGTATGGATGAGAAAGTCAGAAAGCAAATCTTCACCAGCTTTTTCAGTACCAAGGGATCAAAAGGTACCGGCCTCGGCCTGCTAATTACTCATAAGATAGTCCAGGAGCATGAGGGACGCATAAGTGTAGATTCTGAACCTGGGAAAGGGTCAATTTTTACCATTTGGCTACCTCGTGAGCGCCAAGAAGAGTAACGGGAAAATATAGTTCCTGGCACTGGGGATGTGGAAGGAGAGCAAGTATTGAACACACGAGAAGAGTTGTTAGAAAATAAGAAATTCTTAGAGGGTGTTATTAATGGCATTAGAGACCAAATCATGATTGTTGACAAGACTTACAAGATAAGGGGAGTAAACGAAGCGTTTGTGCAAAGGCTTGGTAAACCAAAGCAAGAAATTATTGGTAAATGTTGTTATCGGTTTCTTCATAACCTGAAAAAGCCTTGCGATACATCCCGTCATGCCTGCCCGGTACAAGAGGCATTTAAAACAGGCGAAATTACCGAAGTCCTCCATACACATTTTGAAGGGCATAATGTTAGATATTACAGGGTCATAGCCTATCCAATATTGGATGATCAAGGCAATGTTGACCGAGTGATTGAAATGGCAAGGGATATTACCAAGTGGAAAAAGAGTGGTGATCAGTTGTATCATGTGCAAAAGCTCGTGTTCTTAGGAAAGTTGGCAGCGGGTCTGGCCCATGAACTCAATAATCCGGTAGCGGTAATCCTTGGTTTCGCCGATCTTCTTTCAGAGAAGATGGAACCTGGCAGCAGGGATTATGAGATTCTAAAGACCATAGAGAGGCAAGGACTTAATTGTAAAAGGATTGTCGAAAATCTCCTAAGCTTTGCCGCACGTCCGGAGACGAGCGAGTATTCTACCGACGTTATTAAAAGCCTTGAACACGTGATCTCTGTGGTCGAGGATATTTTAGTTATGGAAAAGATCGACATAAAGAAGAACTTTACAAAAAGCTTGCCAAAAGTAAGGGGCGATTCAGGACACTTACAGCAAGTTTTCATAAACTTAATTACCAACGCTATTGCCGCTATGCCTGGGGGGGGGCGGTTGACTCTTTCTGCCAGACGTAATAGGCATAGTGACCGAGTGGATATTTCCTTCAAGGATACAGGGCACGGTATTAAGAGGGAGTTCAGAGACAAGATATTTGATCCCTTTTTCACTACAAGAGATGTAGGTGAAGGGACGAAGATGACAGGGATAAAAAGGGGACCATTTTTACTGTGTCTTTGCCTGTTGCCCCATAGGAGTTGACATATGGTGAAGAAAGCAAAAACATATTTTGGCGAGAAATATTATAACATAAGAAGGGCTGTGATCATTCTTGGCGTTTTCATAGTGGTTCTACTCATGGGCGCTTTCTATCTGGGTATACTATCTGCCAGACATATGAAAGAGATTATCAGCGAGGACTTTAACCAGCAGCAATTGGTATTGGCAAAGTATGCCGCCAATCGGATGGAAAACCGTCTGGATTTCATCAAAAGCGAGCTTTCAGTATTAAACCTCTCGCCATCCATTCAATACCTGGAAGCGATATCATGGGCGGGCCGGATGAATGGCACATTTTCCGTTGTGAAGGATGATGGGGTGTTGGAGATACGACTGGTAGACTACAAGGGCAAGGCGGCCTATGTTGTTGATAAGCGTGGTATCCCGCATGTAATACAGGGTCCTTTTAGAGATAAAGAGTATTTTAAGTGGGCGTGCAAGGAAAAAAATAAGAATAGGATTTATGTGGGCGAAATTACGAGGGAGAGCGAACAGCATCCCGAGAGACTTATTATGATCCTGGCGACACCCACTTATGAGGAATCTGTTGATGAGACACACCCGGTGCCTACCGGTCGCCTGTCCGGTGTTCTTCTATTCACTTTAGACGTTACCTCTTTAGTCAGGAAAGCTACCAAAGATATACGATCAGGGAAGACCGGATATGCTTGGGTTATAGATGGCAACGGTACGTTTCTATACCATCCGCAAAGGGACTTCATCGGCAAGGATGCTTTCAAGGCCCGCGCCATGAGAAGGTCCGCAATTTCTTTCGCCCAGATCAATATAATTCAAAAGGAAAAAATGCTTAAAGGAGAGGAGGGAACCGGGTCGTATATCTCCGGATGGCACCGGGGGATAGAAACCGAGATGAAGAAATTGATTTCCTATGCGCCCGTTTATTTAGACTTGAGCCCCCATGCCAACTGGGCCTGGTCCGTGGCCGTGGTGGCGCCCATAAGCGAAGTTGAGGACGCAATACATTCGGTTTACGTTCGCCAGGCACTTATTCAAGGTACCATCATCCTTGTTATTCTTTTAGGAGGGGCGTATGTCGTAAGTTTTGAGGGACGCTGGTCCAAAACACTGGAAAGAGAGGTGATGGAGAAGACGGAAGATCTGAAAAAATCGATGGACGACCTGAAAAAATCAGAGGACAAATACAAGACCCTTGTAGAAAGTGCAGAGGACCTCATCTTTAGCGTGGATGAAAAAGGAAAGTTCCTATCTATGAATAGATGTACCGTCAATTTCTTCAGGGGACGACCTGATGATCTAATCGGCAAGACTATGTGTGATCTTTTCTCTCAAAAGAGTGCGGAGTTGCAGATGGGTTTTATCAGGCAGGTGTTCGATACGGGAAGGAATATAAATGTAAAGTATCCAGTGGAGGTTGGGACGCGTGAGTATTGGTTTACCAGTAATTTCGTAGCCCTTAAGGATGCAACCGGCAAGGTGTTTGCGGCCCTGGGAATCTCAAGGGATATCACAGAGAGGAAGAAGCTGGAAGAAGAACAGATGTACAATACGGAAAAGTTGGCGTCCCTGGGGAAATTGGCTGCTGGTGTGGCTCACGAACTCAATAACCCGGTGGCGGTAATCATTGGTTTTTCCGACCTTCTCTTGGAAAAGATGGAGCCTGGCAGCAAGAATCATGAGATTCTCGAAACCATAGAGAGGCAGGCGCTTAATTGTAAAAGGATTGTTGAAAGCATTTTGGGCTATGCCAGATATCCTGAGGCAATAGAATATTCTACCGATGTCAATGTAAACGTTGAAAAAGTGATCTCCGTGGTTGAGAATGTCCTGGTTACAAAAAAGATCAATTTAGAGAAGAGCCTCGCAGAAGATTTACCAAAAGTAAGAGGAGATTCGGGACACTTGCAGCAGGTCGTCATGAATTTTATTACCAATGCATTTGGCGCTATGGAAGGGGGCGGGGTGTTGACTGTTTCTACCAAACGTAATCTTCCTGGTAACAGAGTAGAGATCCTTTTCAAAGATACAGGGCACGGTATTAAGAGGGAGTTCAGAGAAAGGATATTTGATGCCTTTTTCACCACAAAAAAGGTAGGCGAGGGGACAGGGTTGGGTCTTTCGGTCAGTTATGGTATAGTAAGCAAGTATGGTGGAGACATAACCTTTGAAACAGTTGCTGAAGAAGAGGACATGGAGAGAAAAGGTACTACCTTTATCGTGTCTTTGCCTGTTGCTCCTTTGGGCAGTGAGCAGGGATCTGAGTAAACCTGAGTGTCCAGCCAGAAATGGCATCTTTTGTTCCGATACTGCGTTCTCCGCAGGTTTCTATCCTCGACGTAGCACTGCTACGCCTGCGGTAGAAACCTTTGTGCGGCCTTGTCTCGGGACAAAATCTACCATTTCTGGCTGGACACTATCATTTACTTTTCAGCTTTGAGCTTTGAACTAATTAAACTCAGGCGTTGCGCCTGCCCGGGAGGTAAA
>JAFDAE010000454.1 GCA_019314005.1 Deltaproteobacteria bacterium
CGATGATTATTTTGCCGGCATATTAGGCGGTGGGATAGCTTCGATGCTTGTTATGATGGCGGTTGGTATACCTATGTATGTCTGCGCCACGGCGTCTATTCCAATAGCGGCAGCATTGATAGCAAAGGGAATATCACCCGGAGCGGCCCTTGTTTTTCTAATGACCGGGCCGGCAACCAACGCGGCTACGATATCTACGATATGGAAGATTATGGGGAAGAGGACAGCAGTAATATATCTTGCTGTTGTGTCGCTATGTGCTATTGCCGCCGGATTTCTTCTCAATTATCTCTTTGCTGTGACTGCTTTGCCTCAAACCGGGAAAACACCGTGGATGATTCCGGGGTATGTAGAGATTATCAGCGCAGTTGTTCTGATAGTAATCCTTGCCGGAACCTTTTTCAGATCATCGAAAGCCGAAGGATAAAAGTAGAAATTTTACGATCTCTTCTGAAAATCGAAGTTTTTGTCAGGCTAATGTATTATTATCAGTGATTAGAAAGGAGGCGATAACTATGCTTAATTCGAAGGTAATATCTGTCATATTGAATCTATCTGTTTTTGCAGTTGTGACTACAGTTTTGTCAGCATCCGTAGATCTGTCAGCTAAAGAATCGTCTCTTGAAGTAACCGGATTTGCTGATTTTTATCATCTATTCGAGGGCAATCACAACAGTTCGAATTTCGGGCAAATAGAGTTTGATTTTGAAATGGGATTACAAAAGAGTGTTTCAGCTGCGGCGGCTATCGTCTTTGATCCTGATGACGGCTTGTTTAAATCGGGGGCTTTTGAAATTGATTTTTGTTTAATCGGTGAAGAGGACAGTAGTTTTTATCAGAAAGAGGGGATTGGCGCGATGGGGTTTGTTTTGGGTCAGTTCGATGTTCCATTCGGAATTGACTATCTTGTTTACCCATCTATTGACCGCTGGATGGTAACAAGGCCCATTGTTGTAGGTGAAATTCATGACTGCTGGAATGACTATGGGCTTAAGGTATATCTTGAGACTGAATTTGTGAATGGGATGTTATATACAACAAACTGCCAAAAGTTTGCGTACGAAGACACTGCGCTTGTAGTAGCCGTAGGCGATACAATTTCTTACTGTATGCAGTCTAAAAGATCTATAGGTGGACGGATAGGGATAACTCCTTATGAGATGATTGAAATCGGAGGTTCTTTTGCAGGCTTTTTAAATGCAGCCAATGAAACGGCTATGACTGTTTTTGGAGTTGATCTGCAGTTCAATTACAAAGGCCTGCGCATAAAAGGCGAATATATTTCTAAGGAAAACTGTGTTGAATTGGAGCAATGCAGGTTTACGCAGGATGGCTATTATATCCAGGGGCTGTACGATTTCGGCAAAGTTTTTGCCTTCGGCAGATACGGGCTGTATTCCAGTGGTGAAGATAATGCTGATGATCTTAAACGCGTATGCCTCGGCGGAGGCTGTAAGATAGTAGAATGCTGTCGGGCGTGCCTTGAATATCAGACCTGGTTGGACAATCATGAAGCTTCGGACGCGTTGTATCTGCAGACAGTGATTGGATTCTAACTGAGGTCAGGGGTTTAGTTAGTGAGAGGGACACCTTTTTCAAGGTGTCCCCACTTTTTTACTGCGAAAAGAATTCCTCATTTAACTCAAATTTTTGTTTCCCACTTCTTTTTTGATGCGCTGTATGTGACCTCGGCCGAGGGCTTTAACTTCACAGCCAAGCTCAAAGTAGCGGCGGATTGTATCATCTGAAAGAATTCCGAAACAGTCTATCACAGCAAGGGGCCCCCCCGCCTTTTTAACAACGTAGTCAGGATCGAGATTCAGGTAAGGAGTGTGAGGAACAGCAAATATAACAGCCTCTGTTCCTTTAAGCTGTTTTGCCAGATCTTTACCAACGATGGTATTCTTGAGTTCTTCCTGATTGCGGAAGAAACGTTTCCAGGAGTGTTCCGGAGCCGGATACACATCCTGATTTTCAAGTTCATACCAGTGTTCGACATAGGGATCGTGCATGCGTACATCGGCGCCCATCTGTACAAGTTTTCGTACAACCAGTTCACTGCCGCTGTAACGTGTATCCCCGACATCCTGGCGATAGCTGACTCCGCAGATTAGTACATCGGCGCTAGCGATGTAGCGTCCCATATTTCTCAGAGCGTCCCGCACGAGTTCCGCCACATGCAGTCCTCTGGTATCGTTTATGTTGATCGCGGTCGGGGTGATTTTAAATATTCTGTCGCCATCCTCGAAACCGAGAATATGCTGATAGGCCCAATAACC
>JAFDAE010000455.1 GCA_019314005.1 Deltaproteobacteria bacterium
TGGAAAAGATAAAGGATCTCAAACTGGCACCCCGCATACTGATTAAAAATCGAAAAAAGGGTAAGATCATGTTAAATAATCATGGATGTCCCCTGAATTATAGAAAGCATGCCGCCCGGTGCAACAGCCGTGTTAGAGAAGGTGATCTCAAGAGTTGAAGACCGTGCGATGGGCCACTGAAAGTTTCTTTAGGAATTAATGAAATGAACAGCAAATTTCTTGGAGATGCACTCGACCACTGGAAGGGTTCATTAATCTCGATTCTTTCGAGCAAATCACTGATTAGAAACATTGTCGTCGAGCCAATGATAACCGATGTCAGGCCGTGGTCAACCGACGACTTAGAGACATACGGACGTTTATTGAGGCTTGAGTCAAAAAGCCAAATCTGTCATGGACAATCAATGTTCTCTGGAAGAAGAGACGAGTATTTCGATGGAGTACCGTATGACGGGGACGTATTTCTCGATCCGGACACCGGTATTGCTATTGGTAACGGCGGGAGAAAACATGTCAAGGTTCACGAACTCGGCAATCTGCTCGCCAAATCAGATCGGGTTCTTATAGTGTATCAGCATTCGGCAAGAGGATCTTTTCATGAACGGCTGCTCAAAATCCTGGATGAGGTTTCGCATCATATTCACGGTGTATATTGCACTATCTATGAGTGTGGACGGGTAGCGGCGTTTTTCGTCTCACGCGATGGGACTAGAATCCATGAAATTCAGAGCACTCTCAAAGAACACTTGCGAGGTACGGCTGGCAACAGAGTTTGGGGGAACAATAGGACGTCATGAGACGGCAAAAGGCCCAACGAGGCGGTGCAGCCAATCGGCCATAAAGCAGGCCTCTGGCTGATCTCTGTGTTATGTTTCTCTATAAAGGATTTTGGGTTGACTGATCTAAAGGAAATAGAAGCGCTTGTCAATGAGAGCGGAAATAGTTTTCATTGCAGAGTTGTGAATTTTCTGAGAGATAAGGGGTGGCAGACCCTTGTGAGTCCGTACTACATGGATAGTGCAACCAACAAGCCTCGAGAGATAGACTTAATCGCAGAAAAATCGTGGATTTACAAAAACCAATTTGAAGGCAAACGTGGTGACGTAATCTTCAAGCTATTTATCGAGTGCAAATATATTCCTCAGGCTAATGTATTTTGGTTCAGCGAAAAGGACGTTGTTTCGGCAAAACAGTGGGTCATTACCAGTACGCCCTTACCTGAAAACAATATGTTCACGGAAAGGCACCACTATCTTGCCACAAATCCTAAAGTTGCCAAGCTCTTTGCCAGTAAGAGCAGACCGAATGCCGAAAATGAGGTAATTTATAAAGCCCTGAATCAGAGTCTAAATGCTATGGTTTACCTGAGAGGGCGACAGTCGATTAATAGAGAATATCGCGAACGACGTATACCGATACTCACGACTATCGAGATGCCTGTCATCCTCTGTAACAGCTTCGCTGGTTTCTATCGCGTCGAGATGGAAGAATCAGGTGAGCCAAGGCCAATCGATACTAACTTTCAGCTTGAGGTGAACTATGCCTACCTCGACCAGCAGAAAAACCATAGAACAGAATACTTTCTGATCGACATTGTGGACTTCGGGAAATTAGACACTTTCTTGGATGTTCTTGATGCAGATAAAGATGCGATATTTCAAATTCTTTAGTAGCCTATCAGCAGGAAACATAACGATTGGGTGGAGGAGACGGGAAAACTTTGAGGGTTTTTCTGGCAAGTCTTTTAGCTCGCCTCTCACCCAAAACGTTAGACGGTGGCAGGATTGTATATGAAGAAAACCCAGTGTACTAACCGTAAAAAGATCATCTTCGTCCTCGGTCTCGCTGTAGCTCTGTTGGCCTCATGCGAAGACCGCTACCCACAAGGCTACGACGACGGATATGCAGACGGTTATGAAGCAGGTCGACAAGTTGTGGCGGAAAACCATGAAGACGATATTTCCGAGCACGTCTCAAGTCGGTCAGTCACTACAGAGGTCTGCGGCGGCGGTGGCGTAAACGTGAACGGTAAACATGTTCCACCGGGTCCCACCGGATGTGTGCGAGTTTACAGCGATGGGACATTTGAACGCTACTGAACTGCCGTCTAACACATATGAGCCGCCACTTTGTCAATAGGCAAAAAAATCCATATGAGGTCAGAGAAGGGGGTCAAGTCTGCTCTTGACTCATCTTTATTTATTCCCATAAATTACACACAGAAAATCAATATTGTAACTCCATAATCAATTTTCAGAGTTAAAACAGCTGCTAAGTCTTGTTTCTTTCCTCCGGAAAATAGATATAATGTCTCACGGCTGTCCGGTTAAAGTTGGACGACCATAACATAATATATTGATATTCCACAGCAAATGAACCATTTTCACTTTTTTCGATTTCAATTTACATTGCTTTCCCCGGTATG
>JAFDAE010000456.1 GCA_019314005.1 Deltaproteobacteria bacterium
TCCGATGTCGGGGATACAATCACCAGGGCATATCCTACAGATGATCCTCGGGTTTACAAGAGTAAGGGAACAAAGATGTTTATCACAGGAGGCGATGCGGGGATATGTGAGAATACGATTCACATGGTTCTGGCACGTCCTGAAGGTGGAGCGCCCGGTTCCGCCGGTATCGGTTGCTACATTGTCCCGAAGATATGGGTGAATGAAGATGGGAGTCTGGGTAAGTCGAATGATGTTACGACCGTTTCGATTGAGCATAAGATGGGGCTCAGCGCGCACGCCACGGCCCTTTTAAATTTTGGTGATAATGATGAATGTTACGGGATAAGACTTGGCCCTCCCCCTGATGAAAAGGGCAGGTCAAAAGGTGTCCCTATTATGTTCCATATGATGAACGAATCGAGGATCGGTACCGGTCATAATGCAAATACTCAGGCGGCGGCAGCCTGTTATTTTGCATCTCAGTATGCCACCGAGCGTATTCAGGGGCGTCCGTTTGGTGAGCGTAAGGGTGAGAGAGTAGCTATAATCAAGCATGAGGATGTAAGAAGAATACTGCTGGATATGAAGGCCCATACAGAAGGGATAAGGGCAATGACCTTTAAGGGTTTTTACTATCTCGACATTCAGGCAAACTCAAGCGACAAAGAAAAGGCCAAAAAGTATGGTGAAATAGCAGAAGTATTCACTCCACTGGTCAAGGGTTATGGGAGCGAGGCCAGTCTGAATCTGATAGCGGAGGCGATACAGGTGCTTGGCGGGGTCGGTTATTCCAGGGAATATCCTGTTGAACAGTATATGCGCGATTCGAAGATACTCACCATCTGGGAAGGGACATCATATATTCATGCGAATGATCTGGTAGGCCGCAAGATGATGATGAAAGAAGGTGCTCCGTTTGCCAACTGGATGGCGGAAATCAAAGGCTTTATTGATAAGAATAATGATGTTTCCGGTTTTGAAAAAGAGATGGAAGCGCTCTCAAGGGGATACAAGTGTATTGAAGAAGTAAAGGATATATTCAGTTTGTGGTACGCGAATCTTGACGAGAATGAACAGCTCATTCCCCTGTATTCACTGAAGGCCCTCTTTGTCTGCTCTCAGGTACAGGTTGCTGAATGTTTGATGGAGCAGGCATTGATTGCAAAGAAGAGGCTTGAAGAACTGCCGGAGGGCGATTATGAGTGCAGCTACTATAAGGGCAAGGTTGCCAGTGCGAGGTACTATATAAGTCAGGTACTGCCCAATGCTTTTATGCTGACTGATATAATCAGGGCGGCCGACGCTTCTATCTTCGAATGTCCGGAGAAAGCGCTTGTTGTAAATTAGTGTCCCCCAATAAGAGGCGTAACCCTTTAATCACTGGAGGAAAGCAACAATGGAAATAATCAGGATCATGATTATAGGCGCGGGAGCTATGGGATCAGGAATTGCCCAGGTTGCCGCCCAGGCGGGATATAATGTAATATTGAATGATGTCACGGAAGAATTTGTGAGTAAGGGTATGGACTCCATATCCGGAAATTTAGACAGGCAGGTAAAGAAAGAGAGGATCAGCATTGATGACAAGAAGGCTATAACGGATCGTGTTACACCGAGCGCCAGTTTAGAAGATGGTAAAGATGCTGATTTTGTTCTTGAGGCCATTTTTGAGGACTTTGAAGCCAAGAAAACCCTCTTTGAAAAGTTGGATGATATTTGTAAGCCGGAGACCATATTTGCTTCAAACACCTCGTCAATTCCTATAACCAGGCTGGCTGCAACCGTAAAGAGGCCTGAAAAATTCATAGGCATGCATTTTTTCAATCCGGCGCCGGTCATGAAACTGGTGGAAATTATCCATGGATTAAAAACATCCGAAGAAACCATTGTCATAACGGAGCAGATAGCCGCCAGTATGGAGAAGACAAGCGTGCGTGTAAAAGATGTTCCGGGTTTTTTGGTGAATAGAATCAATAATGCCATGAGGAATGAGGCAAAGAATTGTCTACTGGAAGGTGTTGCGACCATTGAAGATATAGATACCGCGTTGAAACTTGGGTTAAGACTTCCCCTGGGGCCTTTTGAGCTGGAAGACTTTGTCGGGCTGGACGTGGCGCTCAGTGTGTCCAAAACCCTCTACGATGGTTATAAAGATGTTAAGTGGCGTCCCAACAGAGCCATGGAGCAACTGGCTATCAGCGGCGATCTGGGAAGAAAGACCGGCAAAGGGTGGTATGATTACACCTCCGGGGAAAAGAAACCCAGGAAAGATATTAAATTTTAGTCTGAAACA
>JAFDAE010000095.1 GCA_019314005.1 Deltaproteobacteria bacterium
TTTGCGGGAGGTCCCGAGGTCATCAATATTCTATTTTATTCTTAGGAAAAATGAGGGTGTTTATCAAGAAGTATTACTCGGGGCATGAAATTGTTTGCCCCCTTTTAGGAAAGGAGGAATCTAATAAGGGAGAACCTTGGAGGCTGTCCGACAACAAGTAAATTTGTTCAAGATCAAGGAACACGGAAATTTTAAGCGGAGGAATACATTAGGTATTTTGAGCATTAAAATTTTCGTGTGACGCAGGTATTGGACAAATTCTGAAGTTGTCGGACAGCCTCCTTGTCTATTGTGCTACCTTTTGCTATATAGTCAAATCGTAAGCTTGTTTTACGATCCGGAGGAATTACCATGCCTATTTATGAATTTTACTGCGGTGATTGCAATACTATATTCAACTTCTTTTCCAGCCGCGTAAACACGAAGAAACGGCCTATGTGCCCAAAGTGCGACAAGGGACCGTTGGAACGCTTCATGTCAAGGTTTGCCGTTCTTAAAGGGGCAAAGGAAGAGGATGACATGGCCATGCCTGACATTGATGAATCAAAGTTGGAAAAGGCCATGTCTGTGCTGGAGCGAGAGGCTGGAAATATTAATGAAGATGACCCCAAACAGGCCGCCAACCTAATGCGCAAGTTGTGTGATATGACAGGCCTTGATATGGGCTCAGGCATGGAAGAGGCATTGAGACGGATGGAAGCAGGCGAGGACCCTGAAAAGATAGAAGAGGAGATGGGGGACATACTGGAAGGGGATGATCTCTTCAGTATGGCCAAAAAAGGCGTAGGGGCGTCCAAGAAAAAGCCTCCTGTCCATGATGAGACGCTGTATTCTTTATAGGAATGGCATCTTTCGCCCCAATACTGCGTTCTCCGCAGGTTTCAATCCTCGACGTAGCGTTGCTACGCCTCCGGTAGAAACCTTTGTGCGGCCTTGTCTTGAGACAAAATCTACCATTTCTGAATGGACACTAAATGAGGAGCCCGATATGATCAATCGTAATCGTTTAGCCAAGACATTTACTGACCTGGTCCGGATCGACAGTGTTGCCAAGAAGGAAGGGGCTATTGCCAAAGCTCTATGCGACATGTTGAAGTCACTGGGCGCAGAGGTGTTGGTGGACAATGCCGGGGAAAAGATCGGCAGTGACACCGGGAACATTATCGCAAAATTCAAAGGGACCGAAAAGGGTGCCCCACCTCTTTTATTAAATGCACACATCGACACGGTAAAGCCGGGTGAAAATATAAAGGTCCTCTTTTCAGACGATACCTTCCGGAGTGATGGAACAACCATCCTTGCAGCAGACGACAAAAGCGCTGTGGCTATTTTGTTAGAAGCACTCACCATCCTCAAAGAACAGAATCTAAAACACGGCCCATTGGAGGTGATACTTACCGTCTGCGAAGAGATCGGGCTTTTGGGCGCAAAACACCTGGACTATTCGATGATCACGGCTAAACACGGGTACTGCATTGACGCAACCGACGTGGAAGGGATTGTCACCAGAGCCCCTGGAGCAAATCGCCTCCGGTTCGATGTACACGGCAGGGACGCCCACGCAGGAGCTGCGCCGGAAAAGGGGATCAATGCAATACAGATTGCCGCGCGAGCGATCGCCAATATGGACCTAGGGCGTATAGACGAGGAAACAACGGCCAACATGGGTATCATCACAGGAGGCAAGGCTACCAATATTGTTCCGGCCCTGGTAACGGTAGAAGGCGAGGCCCGGAGCCATGATGTTAATAGGCTGGAAGAAGAGACCAAAAAAATCGTAGCAGCTTTTGAACATGAAGTCGCCGTCTACAAGAATAGCAACCCTTCTGATGACGGACTTCCAAAGGTCGACATATCAGTAGAATTAGATTTTTCGCATTTGAATGTACCTGAAGAACATCTTGTAGTCCAACTAGCTCGTGAGGCGGCAGACAGGAGGGGGTATCAGTTATCTTGTAAAACAAGCGGTGGAGGAAGCGATGCCAATATCTTTGCCGGAAACGGTATTGTGACAGGAGTGCTCGGTACCGGTATGCGCGACATGCATACCGTCCGGGAGTCTGTCCGGCTGAGCGATATGGTACAAAGCGCGGAGCTTATTCTCGAAATCGTCCAATTGCACGCGATAAACAATAAGGATAAAGGCTAAAGGTTAACAAATGACTTGCGCATACTTTGACTGTTTTGCCGGCATCAGCGGCGATATGATTTTGGGGGCGTTGATTGACCTTGGGATGCCACCGGACTTCTTGGAGGCAGAGTTAAGGAAACTCCCTTTGGACGGTTTTCGCATTGAGACTGCTGCTGAGCAGAGGATGGGTATTACCGGGCGCAGGGTACGAGTGCCGGCAGATGAAGAAGGAGACCACGCAAGAGATTACAGCAGCATCCGAGCCCTTATCGAAGAAAGCCCGCTATCTGATTTCGTCAAAGGATTGAGCCTTAAGATATTCAGAAAATTGGCCGAGGCTGAAGCCCGCATACACAACACGCCTGTTGAATCTGTCCACTTTCACGAATTGGGCGGCATAGATACTATCGTTGACATTGTGGGTGCTGTACTCGGAATTGAGTGGCACGGCATAGAAACCATTACCGCTTCTGAAGTACCGACCGGCAAAGGTTTTGTCTCTTGCGCCCACGGCACCCTCCCTGTTCCGGCACCTGCTACGATCGCCCTCTTGACCGGAATTCCAACGTATGGAACCGATATTCCGCACGAAATGGTAACCCCCACCGGTGCGTCGATACTGACTTCAATGGCAAGCAGCTTCGGCCCCATGCCTCCGATGGTGGTCGATCGTATAGGATACGGCGTGGGAAGCCGCGATCTCGAATCTATACCCAACCTGCTGCGAATTATACTTGGCAGAAAAGATGCCGAAACCGATAAAGACCGAATAACTATTGTTGAAACCAACATCGACGACATGAATCCGGAAATCTACGGCTTTCTTATGGAACAGCTCTTTGCCGAAGGGGCGCTTGATGTGGCGCTGGTACCGATCACCATGAAAAAAAATCGCCCTGCTACTATGCTCAGGGTGATTTGTCAGACAATGGACCGGGATCACATTATCCGCAGGATACTCCTTGAGTCAACTGCCACAGGGGTGCGGTATTATGAGGCAAACCGGACCAAACTGCCTCGGGAAATCGCAGAGATCATAACAAAGTACGGAAAAATGCGGGTCAAGCGGATTACCGGCCTGGACGGCAAAGTTTCAATTACCCCGGAGTATGAAGAATGCAAGAGGATTGCCCTTGAAAAAGGGATTCCCATACAGGAAGTTTATAAGGCAGTCAAGTTGGCTGATGACGATCTGAATTGAAGAATTGCCGCTGGCCCTGAACCATGAAATCCGAAATTCGAAACAATTTCGAATGACAAAAATACAAAATACAAAACAAAAAATTGAGGAATCGAGGACTTAACATTTTGAACATTCGATATTTGAATTTTGGATTTGTTTCGGGTTTCGATATTCGATATTCGGATTTATTCCCCAAAATGGAGATTGCTAACACCTCAAGATTACTTTATGATGTCACTTAAACAAAAAACCATAGTCCTCTTGGCAACAGGCTGTTATGTGGGATATATTCCCTTTGCGCCCGGAACGTTCGGCTCCCTAATCGGAATACCGCTTGTATGGCTTTTGTCAAATATTGCCCCTCCCCTTTCGGTTTTCGCTATCCTTCTCTTTATTCCTTTCTCGTTCTGGATTGCCGGTGAGGCTGAAAAAATATTCAACAAAAAAGACAGCGGTTGTATTGTCATTGATGAAATTGCCGGGATGCTGGTGACATTCTTTCTAATTCCGTGGTCGGCTCAAAACATACTGATTGGCTTTGTCCTGTTCAGAATATTTGATATAGCAAAGCCGTTCCCTATAGGCCTTATTGACAGAAAGCTCAAAGGGGGGCCTGGCGTGGTCATGGACGATATTATGGCCGGAGTCTACGCAAATGCGGTATTGAGACTCGTTTTGCTCTTTTTACCAGGAAGGATTTAAACCATGAATGCACTGGAAAAAGAAGTTGCACATATCCTTTTGTCACAAAAGCTTACCATCGCGGTGGCAGAATCGTGCACCGGAGGCCTCATTGCCTCGAGGTTGACTAACATATCGGGGAGTTCCGCCTTTTTTGAGCGGGGGGCCGTCACTTACAGCAATCTTTCTAAAACAGAAATGTTGGGAGTTCCAAAAGAGGTGATCGAAACCTACGGTGCGGTGAGTGAACAGACCGCAAAGGCGATGGCTGAAGGGATACGCACCCGGAGCAGAACCGATTTGGGTCTCTCTGTAACCGGAATAGCCGGGCCGACCGGAGGCACTCCGGGAAAACCGGTAGGCACGGTCTTCATTGCCCTTGCCTCTGACAAAGGAACCGAATGCCAACAACATTTCTTTCAAGGAGACCGATCGGCTATCAGGTGGGAGGTATCAGAAACAGCCCTCAGGTGGATAAGAGATTATTGTCAAAAGAGTGCATAAGATGTAATATCTCAATTACTTTTGCATCAAGATGATATCTTGGTCGCCGGAGAGACTGTCGCTTTTACTTCTCAAGCTCCGTTATCCTCTTTTTTGCATGCTCAACATACACTTCATGCTCAGGCAGAGCATGTTGGATAGTGCTTTTGTACGCTTCAAGCGCCTCGGCAATGCGTCCCGCTTGCTCACAGGCAAGGGCCTTCTGGTAGTAGGCCTCGGCATCATCCGGCACTATCCGTGTCACCCCGGTAAAATCGTCAATGGCCCGATCAAATGTGCCCTTCTCCACGTAGGCAAGCCCTCGGTTGTAGATAGCTATTGTATCATTCGACTTTATTTGTATCGCCTTACTAAAATCATCAATTGCACGATCAAACTCGCCTATCTTCGAGTAGGAATTCCCTCGACGAATGTAATAGGACCTCTGATCGTCCAAGTTTAACTCTATCGCCTTTGTGTAAGTCTCTATAGCCTTGTCATATTCGCCCTTGTCATAATACTTATTCCCGGAATTATAGTACCAGCCATCCATATTGATCGCACATCCCACAATTAGCAAATTAACCGCGAAAACTAACACCAGGAATACATCTCTGACAATAAGGCTCTGCGCCCCTCGTTTAACGCCCATTGTTCTCATACTGTTTCCCCCTTCGCTGACAGCCCGGGTAAGATGAAGTGAACGGATCTCTATTCAAGCAATAGATTGGATTAGCTTAACCATTGAGTATTATTATTGTAAGTTTAATATTGGTACTATAGCCCAACATAACTTGGTTTTCAATTCTTCTTTCACATATATCTTGTGCTATCCCTCCTCGCCCTTTGACGTGAAAAAGCGCGATTTCCCTCTTGCAAACAATCCGTAATAATTCTATATTAATTTACTTTAGAGGCAGTTTCAATGCGTCCCTTTTTGCCTATGAGCTATCAGCTATGAGCCATCAGCCAGGTACCATACGATCTTTTATAGCGATTGAACTTCCGGGACAGGTTATTGAAGCGATTAAAAAATTACAGGAAGACCTTCGTAAGTATGGATTAGGCATACGATGGGTTCGGCCTGAAAATATTCATTTGACGCTAAAGTTTTTGGGAAATATATCAGAAGAGGATGTCGCGCCGATCACAAGTGTGTTAAAGACCGCTACAGATACCACGGAACCTTTTCATCTAAGGGGGCAGGGACTCGGCATAGTTCCCGGTATCAGCCGCCCACAGGTTATCTGGATTGGGATGTCCGGTGATGTGGAACCGCTTAAGCAATTCCAGCTCCGTGTTGAAGAGGGTTTGGAACAACTTGGATTCCCAAAAGAAAAACGACCGTTTCGATCTCATCTGACAATAGGTCGTGTAAAAGGGAAATTAGAGAAACGAATTTTGTTGGAAGCAATTGAACAACTCGGCATTTTTGAATCGGATTCGTTTATAGCAGATTCAATAATACTGTTTCGCAGCGATTTACAGCGAAGTGGGGCGGTCTATACGAAGCTGGCTGAAGTACCTTTAAGAATTTAGGAATTGGGGAATTCAGGGATTAACATGGAAAGATTTTACAATTCCTGTAACCTCGTAAACCTATTACAAAAATATTAAGGAGTGTCCGTGCAGAAGTGGTAGATTTTGTTCCAAGACAAGGCCGCACAAAGGTTTCTACCGGAGGCGTAGCAACGCTACGTCGAGGATAGAAGCCTGCGGAGAACGCCGTATTGGGACAAAATATGCCATTTCTGCGCAGACACTGAGGAGAAACAACATGACAATTACCGCAGATAAGGCAAAGGCCGTAGAGGTGGCAATGGGACAGATCGAACGCCAATTCGGCAAGGGTTCTATCATGAGACTGGGCAGCGCTGATATCCCGGAGATCCCTATCATTCCCACAGGTTCGATTGCCTTGGACAGGGCCCTCGGGGTAGGAGGCATACCGCGGGGACGGGTCATAGAGATATTCGGGCCGGAATCTTCCGGCAAGACCACCCTGGCTCTTCATATTGTGGCAGAGGCCCAAAAAAAGGGGGGTATCGCGGCATTTATCGACGCGGAACACGCCCTTGATATTATGTATGCCAAAAAATTGGGTGTCCATGCCGACGATCTTTTGGTCTCTCAGCCGGATTCAGGAGAACAGGCGCTCGACATCGCCGAACTCCTTGTTAGGAGCGGGGCATTAGACGTGCTGGTCATAGATTCTGTGGCCGCGCTGGTCCCAAGGGCGGAAATCGAAGGAGAAATGGGAGACATCCAGGTCGGCCTTCAGGCCCGCCTAATGTCCAAGGCGCTCCGCAAATTGACATCCACTGTCAGCAAATCGTTGACATCGCTGATATTTATCAACCAGATCAGGATAAAGATAGGGGTAATGTTCGGAAACCCGGAAACCACTACCGGCGGGAATGCCCTTAAATTCTATTCTTCTGTCCGGATCGATATCCGAAGGATCGGAACTATCAAAGAGGGAGACCAGGCAACCGGAAGCCGAACCCGTGCCCGGGTGGTCAAGAATAAGATAGCCCCTCCGTTCAAGGAAGCGGAATTCGATATCATGTACGGCGAGGGGATATCAAAAACAGGGGACCTCCTTGACATGGGAGTTGCGAACGGTATTATTGACAAGAGCGGGGCGTGGTATTCATTTGAAAAAGAACGTATGGGCCAGGGGAGAGAAAATGTAAAACGATTTTTGGCGGAAAATACGGAGACTTTCGACAAGATATCAACCGCGGTAAAACACGCGATAGGACTTGCCCCAAAAGAGGATAACCAAAAAGAATCGAAGAAAAAAGAGACGGCATGACATCAAACGAACTAAGAGAAAAATTTTTAACCTTCTTCAAAGAAAAAGACCATAGGATCGTAAAAAGCTCGCCATTGCTCCCTCACGATGATCCAACGCTCCTCTTTACCAACGCAGGGATGGTGCAATTTAAGAGGACCTTTTTAGGGGAAGAAAAACGTGACTACGTGCGCGCCGCTACTTCCCAGAAATGCGTCCGGGCCGGAGGAAAGCATAATGATCTGGAAAATGTGGGACGCACGGGTCGGCACCATACCTTTTTTGAGATGTTGGGGAACTTCTCCTTTGGAGACTATTTTAAAGAAAAGGCCATAGAATTTGCCTGGGATCTCCTGATCAACGGCTACGGTCTTCCGGTGGAAAAACTATGGGTATCTGTATTCAAAGAAGACGATGAAGCATATCAGCTCTGGCACAAAAACATAGGTGTGTCAGAAGATCGAATCGTTCGCCTCGGTGAAAAG
>JAFDAE010000457.1 GCA_019314005.1 Deltaproteobacteria bacterium
AATGTTCTCTGTGGTTTTACTCATTCTTGTCCCTCCCTTTTTTGATATAATAATCAAATCTAAATCTATACGCCTGACTGAGGTATAAAGTCTACGTTTGACCCATGAGCAATCTATTCTCTCTTATTTCAATATTTCTTCTGATTTTTTATCTTTATTCTTAAACTTCTATGCCCCCTTGAATCTTGACTAATTAACAACAAAGGTCAAACATAGACCCCCATTCCTTCCCAAAAATAAAAGCCGTCGCAAAAATGAAAAGCCCAAAAAAGAGGTGAAGAAGAAAACGAATCTCCTTCACCTCTTTTACGATACGAAAAAAACTTAACAGTGATTTAACGGGCGGCCCTCACTTAATCATCCAGGGTTTCCAAGAACATGACGAGCTTTTGCTCCTGTTGCAGGGTCAGGCCGAGATTTCCGAGCTCAGAGTCATTTACAGTCGCGAAGACTTCGGGCTCAGGCCAGCAGTTGATCCCGGGAATTTCTCCGAGTATTCCGGTGCAGTTGGGGAGTGCGTCCCTGGTGTTATAGAAATGAACGATATCATAAATTGTGGAAAAGAAGCCGTTGTGACTATAAGGAGCCGTTCGGGAAAGATTTCGTAGCGATGAAACCTTAAATTTTCCTTCCTCGTCCGCGCTGTTGTATCCTGAGTAGGTGGCAGCCTCCAATTGGTCCACCTGTCCACCAAGACCTAAATCCATGGACTGAGGACCGGCCAGCACGGCGATTCGGAGATTAACAGGGATGCCCAAATTGTCGAATGTAAAATCAGTCAAAAGCGGATTATAGATTCCCGGAACAGGACCGTTTAAGGGCTGATTCGGATCATTAGCGGCTACGACATGTTTTGTTGTCAGATGGCAAAGGTAGCACATGCCGCCGTTTTGTTGCGTTCCCGGTGCCTCTCCCCCATATAGCTGGGTGTAGGAATCCGCATTAAAAATGGCCAAGCCGTCGGCTTCGGCATAACTGAAATATTTGGATTTAAATCCCGGCGGGGGACCGACATACATTCTGAAGCCACCGACGTCCACAGCGCCGAAAGTGCTGACATCTCCTCCTTGTTCCTGTACAAATTTGTCGAATTTGGAGTTAAACTTGTTTAGTTTTTTCGATCTTTCAAAGGCGGCTATGGCAAGGCTTGCGTTGTTATATGCCTCCCATACGTTCATGAAAGCGCCGGGGCCGAACACTTTTTCAAATTTGTCCGCGTAGTCCGAGGTTTGAATTTTTCCCACAACCGCTACCTCGGTGTCCGGTGTCAAAGCCATTTCCACCGGGTTCCCAAAAGGTCCTTTCGCCTGGTCGGCCAGCGGGTCGCCGGTGGGACCGTCTCCCAGTCCGCCTGTGGCCGTAATGTCCATTCGGCCGGTTGCCCGACCGTCCCAAAAAAGCCCGCCCACGAACAGACTCCCATCGTGGTGGAAAATAGGGTTGAAGCCCGCATAGGAAGCCGTAGGAGCATTTCGGCCTCCGAATAATGTGAGGATTGAGCCTTCAGAAACCGGCAACAAAGCGGGTGAGATACGGTTTGCTGGATCGGCGAATCCGGCCGAGGGATGGTGGCATGTCATGCATGACTGGTTTTGGTTTAATGACAAATTCAAATCCTTGTATATTGCGCTTCCAAGATTTACAAGATCTTTTTGCGGATCAGAAGCAGCAAAAACTGGACCGGCAATGAAAAAAAATGCCGAAATGAAAAGAATGTATACGTGATTCTTGGTCATAACCTTCTCCTTTCTTTTGAAAAAAATATGATAGCCAAACTGTTCAAGCCTAACAAGTAGATATAATTTAAATATCGTTGAGCTTTCAAATAAGCACCACCTCCTTAATGATCTTGTCAATTCTGTTCTTCCCGAGATTCTCCGGAACCAGCTCCTTCATTAATTCTCTTCTGCTTTTTGTCTTTTTTCAACCGTGAACTGTATAACCAGCAACCGTGAACGGTTACTAATCTACATTCGGACCTATAGAAGCCGGTATGGATAAGCCCGTTTCGCCCAGTCGCTGGATGGGCGCTCAGGTGTTGTTTTTTCTTATCCATATCGTTCCATGATCTTTTTCAGTATCACCTGGTCTACCTCCCGCGCTACCAGAGGTCCTTGACTTAGGACTGAAAAGTGCTCTTCAAAGGGTAGTCGGTAATTCCGGTAGATGATCCCTATCGGGATCTCGCTTCCCCACTGACCAGCCACCTTCATGGATGCTTCCCAGTCTGTAGGATCGTATGTCGGGAGTACCGGCTCACACCGTTCCTTTAAGGGCAAAACCTCGATGCGCAATGCCCTGCTGAATCAGCTCCGATAGGTAATCGATCATGCCGGCAAAACCTCTTGCCACAAAACCGGCCTGCATGGCAACAGCCACGGTAATTGGGTTGAAAGATGCAGATGCCACGCCTTCCGGCTGGGCCTTGGCCACAAACCCTTCGGCAGTGGTAGGGCTCGCCTGGCCCTTGGTGAGGCCGTACACCTGGTTATTGTGAACGATAAGCGTCACGTCTATGTTGCGACGTATGGCTGCCAGGAAATGGTTTCCGCCCTCTCCGTAGTTACACCCATCTCCGCTTTCAACAATGACGGTCAACCTCGGGTTGGCGAGCTTCACTCCGGTAGCTACAGGAAGCGATCTGCCATGAAGGCCGTTGAAGAGGTTCGCATTCAGGTAGTGGGGCGCTTTGGCGGCCTGACCGATCCCGGAAACGAACAACACCTCGTGGGGCTTGAGTTTGCTG
>JAFDAE010000458.1 GCA_019314005.1 Deltaproteobacteria bacterium
ACCGGTTGTCGTCGAGCTTAAGACTGCGATGACAGAAGGGTGGCGCGAGATTATCCAAAAGGAAGTAAGAAGCAGAGCCGGAGACAGCACCCAAAGCCCCGTGCTTATCCTGGACGGTTTTGACGAGTTATCGCTGACCTTTGATAAGGAAACCGTTCTTAAAGAAATCGAAAACCTCTCAAAGACCACTCAGGAATACAAAAAGGTGATCCTGTCGAGCAGGACCCAGTTCTTTAGAAGTGAAGAAGAGGAAAGGGAAACACTTGTTAGGAAGAAGGCCCTTGGACTAGGTCCTCGTTCGATGACATACCCTCGTTTTGAGAGAATATATATCTCGTCATTCGATGATGACCAGATCAGGCAGTATCTCGATCTTTGTTTAGGCAAAGCCGCGTCAAAAAAATTCTGGAACGAAACGGTGGAGAAGGTTTTTAATGTCAAAGACCTGGCCAGCCGGCCAATATTGATCGAACTCATAGTTAAAGATCGGGAAGCCGTGCAAAACATAGAGGGGAAAGTAACACCGGGCAAGGTCTATCATACTATCATAGAGAGGTGGCAGGAGAGGGAAGATCAGCGGCTTCCTCCATCCATTGTGCTGCAGCACAAGGAAGAAAGAATACCCAGAAATATTATCCTGTTTATGGAGGAACTGGCATATTGGATGTTTACGCAGGAAAAAGACCGGTTGCATTTCAAAACTCTGAAGGATGCCATAAATAAGTACTTGGACGATGAAACAAAAAAGATGTTGAGATTATCCCTCGACAATCTCGATTATCAGATACGCAGTTGTTCATTTCTCAGCCGTCATGCCCAAGGTTACTATGCCTTTGCCCACCGATCCTTTATTGAGTATTTTGTTGCCGGAAAACTTGCAAGAGAGATACCGCAAGATAAGGCTCAAGAGATAAAGATCACGGACGAAACAGCCCTTTTTGTTTCGGAACTCATAGACTCCTCAGTCTACGAAAGGATTGAACCGCCTCAAGGCATCAGGGTACCCGAGGATATGGTCTATATCCCGCCGGGGCAATTTATTATGGGTGAAAAAGATAGCATTCGGATAACCAGCTTGAAGGAAGGATTTTTTATAGATAAGTATCCCGTAACCAATACCCAATTCTGCGAATTCCTTAATGAGCGGAGCAATCAGCAAGAAGGTGGCAGCGAGAGGATTTACCTGGAAGGGAGCTGTGAAGACGAGAGATGCCGAATAAGGAAGGATGGCGATAGCTTTGCGGTGGAGTCTGGCTTTGAGGATCATCCGGTTATCTATGTTGCCTGGACTGGGGCGATAGCGTATGCCCAGAGGGCGGAAAAGAGATTGCCGGCCGAGGAAGAGTGGGAGAAGGCCGCCAGGGGGATAAATGGGCGTGTCTATCCCTGGGGAAACGAATTTGATACGGACAAGTGCAATACAGATGAATCAAAAATCGGCCATACCACGCCCGTAAAAAGATATAAGGAAGGCATTAGCCCTTACGGCTGCTTAGATATGGCGGGAAATGTCAGGGAATGGACTGATAGCTGCTACGATGAAAAAAAGGAAAACAAGGTGCTGCGGGGCGGTTCTTGGGACAGGAATCGGAACTTAGCCCGCTGTGCGTACCGCACCGTGTACAATCCAGGGTACAGGTTCGACAGCATCGGATTTCGTTGCGCCAGGACATTATAGCCCTTTGTTCTTTTAGCCTTTTACTCTTTGCCGCCGGAGGCGGACGGAATTTTTTTGAGACATGCCCAAAGAAGTAAATGCCATAACAAAGCTCTATGACTTTCTTCTGTGGATCATTCCGAAACTCGAGAAGTTCCCGCGCAGCCAGAAATTCCTGATTGCAGACCGGATAGAGACCGCCTTGCTCGATGTCCTTGATCTCTTGATTGAAGCGGCATATTCCAAGCCCTGGCTGGTAGCAGATAGGCGAACGTTCGGGCAGGGAACCCTCTGCACATATTGGATCCGGCAACCCATAGCTTGCGGGACGTACATTAGTTTATAAGTTGGCAGGGTGCTTGAATTATGATATCTGGTTTGCATGCCACGCCAATCAAAACAAAAATAGATGCGCCAGGTGCACTTCATTATATATTGCTGCGAACGAGAACCACATCAATTTCCACCGTAATGCACAAACTTTTGATATCTGCTATAAATCAAACATTCAGCCTTATTCACAGACAGTTGCGATATTGATATGAAATCAATACCTGAAACAGCTTGACATAAGTAAAAGGAAGCACCTTTCAATGAAAGGCTATATTCTGTT
>JAFDAE010000459.1 GCA_019314005.1 Deltaproteobacteria bacterium
ATGGAAGAAGGGATATTTATTTGCGGTATAGCCCATTATCCAAAATTCATTGAAGAGAGCATCAGCCAGGCGCAGGCAACTGCTGGCAGGGCTACAACCATTCTGAGTAAAAATCCATTTCATTTTGGCGGCACGATCGCGGTCGTAGATCCGTCAAAATGTGTCGGCTGTTTAACCTGCACCAGAACTTGTCCGTTTGAAATCCCTTACATAGATACTCAATACACCGGTGTGGGAGAATTAGGCGGAGCGGCGTATATTGAACCCACCCTCTGCCACGGCTGCGGTACCTGTTCAACAGAATGCCCCGCCAATGCTATCCAGCTCCTAAATTACACAGACGATCAAATTATGGTCCCAGGTTTCCCCGTCCTGGGGAGCTGGGTAGAATTATGAGCGTAAAAACCTTTGAACCGGAAATTACCGCCTTTATGTGTATCTATTGCGGCTATATGGCAGCTGATACAGCCAGCGCCCTCCGCATCGAGTATCCAGCCAATGTGAAACTCGTTAAACTGCCCTGCACTGGAAAAGCTGACCCCAAGTATATATTAAATTGAGCATACAAAAAAAATTCTCTATTCAATCGGCCTGGGTGGAAAACGATTGAACATGTACTTTATGTCCGGCGGTCAGGGAAAATCGTTTGCAGACGCAGCCAAAGAAATGACGGAACGCATCCGCGAGCTGGGACGCAACCCACTAAATCGTAATTCATAAATCCTATATAAAAATAAATAGCAACACAATTAACTAGACAGCGCCTGAAACAATTCATTTTCGGCGCTGTCTCTTAATTAATAGCAAATTTATTTTAGGTCATCGGGAAAATATAATGTTTTCCGGTGCGGGGATTGGTAAAACTCTCAACCTCGGTTTGATAAGTCTCATTAACATTCCCAGGAGTGAGAACCTCCTCTGGTTTGCCAATTGCATGCAGACAACCATCTACTAACAAGGCAACCCGGTCTGCAGTGCCCGAAACCTGGTTGAGGTCATGCATCGCCATCAAAACAGTCAAACCCTGCTTTTTAACCAAAGACTTTAATAAAGCGAGCAATTTCACCTGGTGTCTCAGGTCAAGATGATTGGTCGGTTCATCCAGCAGCAGAACCGGTGTATCCTGTGCCAGCGCTCTGGCTAACAGCACTCGCTGTTGTTCTCCTCCGCTGATTTCTGCCAATGTTCTCCCAGAGAGGTAGGTAACTGCTGTTTGTTCCATCGCCCAGTAAGTTTTTTCCAGATCCAGCTTACTGGGTTTACCGAGAAAGCCAAGATAGGCTGTTCTTCCCAGCAGTACTGCCTGTTCTACAGAAAATGCTCCCCCGAGCTGCCGAGCCTGGGGAACAACCGCGAGCACACGAGCCCGTTGAGATGGCGTGTAGGAAGTGATGTTCAGACTATTTAACAGGACTTCTCCAGCTTTCGCCTTCAGGATTCCACTTATTACCCGGATTAATGTTGATTTTCCGGCACCATTTGGCCCAATTAATCCCAAAATTTCCCCCCGTTTTACTGAAAGGGACACATTGTTAAGCGCAGTGACCTCCCCGTACGCTGCAGACAAAGACCGAATATCTAGCACAGCGTTATCTTCATTATCAAATCTCACCAGAACACCTCTCTCTTTGCTTTCCTCAAGATCCAAAGGAAAAAAGGCGCGCCAACCAGCGCTGTCACAATTCCAACCGGCAATGATCTGGGAGCCATCACAATTCGTGCAGCTAGATCAGATATCAGCAAAGTAAAGCCTCCTCCCAGGATAGACAAAGGTATCAGCTTCTTGTAATCTCCACCCCAAATCATCCGGATTACGTGGGGAACAACGAGACCAACAAACCCTATCACACCAGAAAAAGAAACTGCAGCTGCTGTGGTCAGGGAAGCTGCCACTATAATCAATATTTTGATTTTTTCAACAGACAAACCTAGCTGCTGCGCCTGCTCTTCACCAAATTGCAGCACATTTAAGGAGTGACCGCTTAAAATCAGCAAGGTCATACCAGTGACAAGATATGGAAAAGCAATTATTAACGGCTCCCATCCGGATACCGTCGAACCGCCTAATAAAAAGCTCATCGCCTGTAGAACCATTTGATCTGAAATCAACATCAAAAACGAAGTCAAAGCTGCTGTAAATGACCCAATAGCTACACCAGCCAGGATCAAGGTTGTCAGCGGAACAATACGCCCTACTTTTGCCAATGCGTAAACAGCGTAAATTGTCCCCAGGGCACCTAGAAACGCGCCAACCGGTATCAGGTATTTACCCGCCTGCGAGAATGACATTATCGCAATTGCCCCTAATCCAGCCCCGGAGGCAACCCCTATCAGATATGGATCAGCCAATGGGTTCCTGAACAGCCCTTGAAATGCCGCCCCGCTTCCTGCCAATGCCGCGCCGGTAAGAGCGACAAGGATAGTGTGTGGCAGCCGGATTTCCCAGAGAATAGTTTCAAAGTACTCGGGCCAGTTTCCAGAAACATCAAACCAGGGTAGTTTTCCCAGTAGAATCTGGAGAGCACTGCCGGGAGGAATTGTTACTGCCCCCAGAGCAATGCTCAAAACAAATGCTAACACCAGCATTCCCGAAACTGTAAGGAAAGAACGTTTCTTCATTAACTAATTTCCGAATAACTCAGGATGGATCATTTCTGCTAGCAGTTCAAAGCCATCTACGAGCCGAGGTCCAGGGACACTGAGGATAAATGGATCGAAAGGGAG
>JAFDAE010000096.1 GCA_019314005.1 Deltaproteobacteria bacterium
TTAGACCAGCGTCCATAAGCAGCTTGGTCATCTCGCCGATACGGCGGATGTTTTCTGACCTGTCTTCAGGGTTGAAGGTCAGGTCAGCGCACAGTCCGTGCCGGACGTTGTCTCCGTCGAGCACATAGGTAGAGCAACCTCTACGATGCAATTCCTTTTCAACAAGGTGTGCAATGGTTGATTTGCCGGAGGCCGAAAGGCCGGTGAACCAGACGACCGCTCCCTTGTGGCCGTGTAGCTCTTCTCGATCCTCGCGGCTGACATAGCCGTTAAACCACGTCACGTTGTTCAATTTAGCGATAGCTTCCATTTCCAGCATTCTCCTGAGATCAAAGATCGATAAAAAACGCAGGCTCCGCCCCCTTGGATTACATGGGGAGATCCAATATCAGTCGCACTTGGTTTGTTGGTGTATGTGAATTCATCGGGCCATAATTTTTAAAAGCTCGCGATGAGAGGCTCGCCTGATGCAGCGGCACGTAGTACGTTCCCCTGTTGGGGAGTGTGTTAAGCAAGGAATATGCCGAAGATTAAAGTAAGAATAATGAGTTGAATTTGGTCCTCTTGTAAAAATATCCTTTGCGCGATTTCTCCGCCAAATTCAGGGTTCAATCTCCAAAATATTCTACGTATTCATATAGTTAAATCCTTTACTTCCGTTAAGTATGAACAAAAATGTATCTTTTGCAACTGCTCAATTCACATTAAAGATATATTGTGGCTTGTGAACGTGGAACCTTATTTCACATGAGAGGGTGAAAAGGGTAACGCGTTGCAGTATAATGTGTAATCATTTGCAACATTGTGTGCAATTGTTTTCCACTACGAAAAGAGTAATCACGAAGGTACGAAAGTGCGAAATCACGAAATAAGAGCTTTAATGCTAAAGTTGAGACCCATAAAAGTCGAATTCATCTCTGATTTCACCACAGAGGCACGGAGGGCAGAGGGTAGAAGTCAGAGGACAGAGGACAGAAGACAGTAGGCAGCAAGCAGTAAGCAGTGAAAACGCGAACGCTGGGATAGAAATAAACTTTCACATGCTGTTAAATTGTGAATCTTTCCGCCGAAGGCTGAGACCTTTTTTGTTTGTCGGTATCTCCCGACAACAAAAAAATCTTTCCCTTCTCCGTGCCCTCCGTGCCTCTGTGGTGAGTCCCAAACTGGCCCCTGTTCTCTTTTTTCTTTCGTGATTATCTTATAATTTTTCGAACGCAAATATCACCTATGGGCTATTCAAATTACGCTTTGATGATTTTTTTACGTCCTGTTTTCACGTGCTTTGTGGCATTGCGCGTATCGATGATCAATTTTGATGCTTTTACCAGTCCTGTGTAATCAACTTCAGAATGATCGCGCGTCATATTTGCTGAGCGTTTTCAGGTTCCATTGAATCGATTTTTCTCCGGTCAATTCGGGATATTCCCGTGTGGGACGGATAACCGGAACAAAAGGGTCGTAGTAGTCGGTCTTTGCTCCTTTTTTTCGGAGGATTTTGATCAACTTGTAAGATGGGCTTTCCCGGTCATCGTCGACGTCTTTTTTATATGCAAGTCCCACAATAAGGATTTTTGATCCGTTAACACTTTTTTTGTGCTTGTTAAGCCCCTCTATCAACATGTGCATGACATACTCGGGCATGCTGGTATTGACCTCGCCGGCAAGTTCGATAAAGCGGGTGGCGCATTCGTGTTCGTGGGCTTTCCATGTGAGGTAGAACGGATCAATGGGTATACAATGGCCTCCGAGTCCGGGACCGGGATAGAAGGGCATAAAACCAAATGGCTTGGTTTTGGCCGCATCAATGACTTCCCATACGTCGATTCCCATCTTGGTGAAAATCATCTTCAGTTCATTGACCATTGCAATGTTGACGCTTCGGAAGATATTTTCCGTGAGTTTTATGGCCTCCGCGGTTTCAGTGGATGAGACCGGTACGGTTTCAACGACAATCTGCCCGTAAAGAGTACTTGCCAGATCGAGACTTGCTTTGTCATACCCACCAACCACCTTTGGAATCTTTCGGGTTGAATAGACCGGATTCCCCGGATCCTCGCGTTCAGGGGAGTAGGCTAAGTAAAAATCGTCTCCCGCTTTCAAACCGTTTTGTTCCAGAACAGGACGTAGTTTCTCCTTAGTGGTACCTGGATAGGTGGTCGACTCTAAGATTACCAGGCGTCCTCTTTTTAGATTCGGGGCGATCTCTTGTCCGGTATTGCAGATGTACGATATATCCGGCTCTCTGTGACGGGTGAGGGGGGTAGGAACACAGATGATGATGACATCGACTTCTTTCAAGCGAGCAAAGTTTGTGGTTGCGTCAAAACGCCCGCTTGTCACCATTGCAGCGACACTTTCGGGGGTGATGTGCTTAATGTAGCTTTTACCGGCGCGGAGCGCTTTTATCTTGTTTTCATCCACGTCAAAACCGCATACCGGAAAACCTACGTTACAAAATTCTATGATCAGCGGGAGGCCCACATAACCGAGACCAATGACACCGACTTTTGCTTTATGATCTTTTATACTTTGCTTGAACGACTTGTGGTCCATGTTTTACCTCAGAGTTTTTTTGTTAGAATATTTTTAGTCTGAATTATTCATAACCCGAGTTAGTTATCACAAAGACCTCATCTCATGCAACCATAGGAGGCTGTCCGAGAATTCTGATACTATTGCAAAAGTGTGAGAAACGGGTGATAATGAGAGATTGGGCAGGCGCACCTTACCTTGCCCCTTTCCCCAGTATGACGATCTTGATGGTTTTTATGACGATCAATAGATCCATGAGGATGGAGAAATGTTTTATGTAAAAAAGATCGTATTCCAGTTTTTCTAAGGCGTCTTTTTCTGTCGCCCCATAAGGGTATGAGATCTGTGCCCAACCGGTGAGGCCCGGTTTTACCGAATGTCGTTCAGCGTAGTAGGGGATCTTGGCCTTAAGTTGTTTGACAAAGACAGGACGCTCCGGCCTCGGACCCACGAAGCTCATGTCCCCTTTGAGTATATTCCAGAATTGGGGAAGTTCGTCCAAGCGCGTGGTGCGGAGCACCTTGCCTACTTTGGTTATTCTTCGGTCATTTTTTTGAGCCCAGACCGGCCCGGTGGCTGCTTCCGCGTCTTCACGCATGGTTCTAAATTTGATAATCGTAATCGGTTTTTCCCATTGTCCTACGCGCGTTTGCTTGAAAAAGACAGGCCCGCGTGAGGTGGTTTTGATAGCAATGGCTATAAGAATCATCAGCGGCAACGAAACGACAAACCCCAGGGCGGCAAAGATGATATCAATAATGCGCTTGCTCCATAAGGTCACTTTGAAACGCCGGAACCCCTCTGAGAAGATCAGCCAGCTTGGATTGGTTTTATTGACCAGAATTTTGCCGGTTAATGATGCATAGAAGGCTACCCCGTCTAATATAGTGAGTCCTTTCATTTTGCAGTCGAGGAGAATATCTGCCGGAAAGTTTCCTCTTCGTTCATCAAAGGCAACGACTATTTTTTGAATTCCTTCTTGCTGTGCTATGGAACATATTTGTTGATAGTCGGTATAACGATTGATACCCAATCGTTTGGCGAGATCGGAATGACCGGGATTGTCAACAATGCCCGCGAGCTTGTAGCCTGAGTCAAAAGTGCTGGCGATTTCTTCGCTAATAAGAGAGGCCAGACTCCCAGAGCCAACCAAAAGGAGGCTCTCGGAAAAGAAGTTTCTTTTGAGGATGAGCTGATAAAGAAAGCGCCACGACACAATGCAGAGAATCAGCAAGAAAAGAGCAATGATAAATATTCCTTTTCCGAGGATGAGAGGTGGATATATATAGTAAATGCCGGCAAGCGCGATAAACGCTGTACCAAGCGCCTGAATGATTCGAACACTGAGATCAACTAACTTTTTTTGGGAAAGTTTGATCTCGTAAAGTTCGTGATAATAGAGACTGATCTGACACACTATCGTGACAGCCAAAATCTTAATCAAGACAAAATCTACGTATTCACACTTCGATCCCTCCCAATGATGTCGCAATAGGACAGCGATGGCCAGGGAAAGATAAATAAGTACTCCTTCTCCCAGGACAAAGAAAATGTTGCGTATAGGAAAATATGTATGAAAGATCTTCAGCATTTTTTAGTTGTACGGCGTTATAATCTAAATTAATGGAGCAGGAGTCACAGTGAATACTCTTTAATCTTATTAAGGATGCTCTTATAGCTGACCGCTAAGAGATTGGCAGCCTTTTTTTTGTTCCCACCTGAAACATTCAATGCGTCTCGTATAGCGTTTTCTTCAGCCTGTCTGGCTATCTTATGGGACATCTCTCTTAGGGAGAGTCGGCCGATATCGTCATAGGTACGCAGCTTCATATATAATAAATTGTCCTCGAAGGGCTCCCGGACCATTTTCTTTTTCAGTTCATCGAGGACAAAATTTTCGCTTTCGAGCGCTATAATACTCTTGATGGCGTTCTCTAATTCTCTGACATTGCCAGGCCAGTCATAACTCATAACCATATTGAACAGCCTCTTTGATAACTGCACAGATTTTTTATTATACAGGAGGCAGTATTTTTCAATAAAGTGCTCTGTGAGTAAACTGATATCCTCTCTCCGTTCTCTCAAAGAGGGGAGGGTTATGTTAATAACGTTGAGTCTATAATAAAAGTCTTCGCGTAACCGTCCCTGATTGATCAATTCCATCGGATTCACATTGGTGGCAGCTATTATTCTGACATTTACTTTTGTATCTTCAACACCACCAACCTTAGAGAATTCCCCTTCCTGGAGTACCTGAAGGATTTTTGCCTGCATAGACCAGGACATTTCAGAGATTTCATCCAGAAACATGGTTCCTGAGTCGGCTATATTAAACTTGCCCGGTTTATCTTCCCAGGCGCCGGTAAACGCTCCCTTCTTGTATCCAAACAGTTCACTTTCAAGCAGCGAAGACGGGATATTAGCACAATTTACTTGCAGAAATGGCTGCAATTTTCTCCTGGAATTGCTTTGAATCGCCGAGGCTACGATTCCTTTTCCTGTACCGGTCTCCCCCAAAATTAAAACGGTGAGGTCAGTCTTGCTGATGCTGGCTATGACCTTTCTCGTCTCACACATCTCTTTGGTGTTGCCTATGATAAAGGGCTCATTAAGGGTGTCTGATGATGGCGCGTTGCTATTGTAGGTGAGTTGTCTACCGATGGCCTCTTTTAAAATACCTGGATAGAACGGCTTCCCTAAGCAGGTCAAGTTATCAGTCTCACTGATGTTTGGGAGGTCATCGTGCGAAATCACAATAAGAGGGTAAGACTTTTTCTTTATCGCTTTGATAAGGACGGAAGACGTCCCACTGTCGGTTGCGAATATGGCTAACTGAGGATTTATCTCGTTGAATTTTTTCCATGTCAGGGTGTGGCCCGCCAGCACAGTATTTGGAATGCCGAATTGGTTTACCAAGCATCTTATATAGTTCCCGTAATTGTGATCCGTAGAATGGATAAGAATCGGACAAGTATTTTCCATATTGCGTTCCGTTCCGAAGCGAAGTCTGAGTAGCTGTTATTGTTTGTGGATAATCAGAAATGGTCCACTGGCTGTAATCAAATGAATTATTGATCACAGCTAAGAGGCTGTCCGAGAATTATGTCCGTAACGAAAAAGTGTGAGAACGAGACAAAATTTTCGGACAGCCTCCTCATATCCTATACATGTTTTGAATCACAATCAGCAAGAGTTATGCCATGAAAATAACTTGTGTGATAGAGTAGTGATTTACGGGGGTTGGGCGTACAAGAATTGTCTAAGGAGTAAAAAACCGTTTAATATTTGGAATTAAAAAAGGAAGTGAATTGCACATAAAGGCGCATTATATTGCACACTATATGCAAAAAGCTTCTACTCTAAGCTCTTCACTCAATTCGGCTTAATGCCTATCCCTTTGATTTTATAAAGAAGGGTTCTATAACTGATTTTTAGAATTTTGGCGGTTTTTTTCCTATTCCAATTATTTTCATCAAGTACCTTTTTGATTATTTCCTTTTCAACCTTATAAACTGCTTTCTCCCTGATTTCTTTCAAAGAGGAAAAATTCTTAACGTCCAGTTCATCCGTGTTAATATCTGGAGAAGGAGTTTCTGTTGCGAGTTGTGAGGAGGAGTTGTCTACTTGTTGTTGTCGATTTACTTGTACTAAAAATTCTCTTTCGAATTCATCTATATTGCCGAGTACAGATAAGCGCTTTATATGGTTTTCGAGTTGGCGGACATTTCCAGGCCAGTGGTATTGATAAAAGAGGTCAATGATATGAGACGGGATATTGGTATCGGGGAGTTTATATATTTCTTGCTGCTGTCGTAAGAAATAATTAATCAACAATTCTAAATCGTGTTTATGTTCCCGTAATGGGGGAACAACTATCTTTATAATGTTGATGCGATAATATAGATCCTCCCTGAAACTACCGGAGATTATATCGGATTGAAGATCACGATTGGTGGCTGTAATTACCCTTGCGTTTATTTCAACGTCTCTATAACCCCCTACCCGTGGAAATCTTCGATCTTGCAGGACTTGCAACAACTTGGCCTGCACGGATGGTGGCATTTCCGCTATCTCGTCAAGAAAAATAGATCCATCACCGGCAAGCTCAAACTTGCCTAATTTTTGTCTGTCAGCCCCTGTGAATGCCCCCTTCTCATAACCAAACAGTTCACTTTCTATTAGTTCTGCCGGCAAAGCAGCACAGTTTACCTTGACAAAGGGGTGGTCCCGTCGTTGCGAATAATAATGAAGAGCGCGAGCGACCAGTTCTTTCCCGACTCCGCTTTCGCCGCAAATGAGTACATTGAGATTAATATCGGCCAGCTTTTTGACCAACTCTCTGATTTTTACAATCAGCTCGCTGTTGCCTAAAATTATCGGTTCTGGAAAGGACGTCATAACAACTACTTTATTTTAATAAGCTTGCAATGGCTTCAGATAAGTCTTTAAATTCGAAAGGCTTGCGAAATATCTTGTCCGCGTGTTCTTCTTCAGCTAACTTTTCCGGGGAGTAGCCATATCCGGTGATACAGATGATAGGAATATCAGGACATTTTGACTTTGCCATTTTGATGACGCCTATACCGCTCACATAAGGCAGAACGACATCTACAATGATCAGATCAAAGGCTTCTTTGCCGATCATTTCTATTCCTGCAAGACCGTCACTTGCTTTCAGTACACGGTATCCCGATTCTTCCAGGAAATCCTCCAGGATTTCCTGGAGGATTTCATCATCCTCTATGACCAGTATGGTTTTGTCAGGCATTTTGATGACCCACGTTTAGTTGTCAAGTTAACCGATTGATCAAGCATGCTCAGGTTTAAGGTTCAGGGGTTCAAGGTTCAAGGTTCAAGGTTAAACTAAGGCGAGCAACCCTGAACCTGACAACCCTGAGTAGTTACAATATATTTTGTTATCGCATAAAAAGGGTAACAAAATCAAGAAAAAACAATCAAAAATGTGAAACATACTTCCACTATAGTGAAATACTTATCCCTTTTGTGGGTACTAAATTTCACTTTTAACGAATATCAAACCGGAGAATTTGTTCTTGTTCTGCTCAAGTAAAATAATTCTTAGGGTAATTCGTGTCCGCATTTTTGGTCTGTATATCTCATAACATGAGGATTAGCTCTTTTGCTAACTTATGATATATACATAATATTACTTATCAGCAAGACGGTATATTCGTTTTTACATCGGCAACTATTTTTGTTTGCTAAAATTTTATTAATAACAAACAGTATCCAGGCTCACAAAATAACGGTATTGTATTTGCAGCGTGTTTGGTGATTAGGTTACAAAATGGATGATTGTTTTTATGTGTTTATTGCCATAGGAGGCTGTCCGAAAATTTTGTCTCGTTCTCGCACTGTTTCGTTACGGACATAATTCTCGGACAGCCTCCTTGGTGAAAGTTGGTAAGTAATGAAAACCGCTTATTTTGCGGACAAAAGACGCGAGCATAGAATTCCGTTGGCAATGGGGGTTACCTTTTGTAAGGCTGACGTGGCAGAACCTGTGAAGGGGGAGATAAAAAATATAAGTTCGTACGGAGCTCTTGCCAAGGCATCCACCTCGTTACCAAAGGGCACATCGTTAAAGCTGTGTTTGAAGGTGCCTGGAACAGGAGAACAGATTAAGTCTGCGGGAACGGTAAGGTGGAGTCAAATGAACGGGGGCTGCCATTTGGGAATAGAATTCCAGAAGAAGGTCTCTCTCAACCTACCTTTATATGAAGTCGCAAGACTTCATTCCCAGAGTATGACAACGGCGCTCACTGATTATTCTGATAAACGCTGGGAACTACTTCTCAAGAGTACACAGAAGTTTCAGCATCTTGCATATTGGGGAACACTGCTTTGGACTTTTTCAGGGGCTGTTAACACAGTGCTTTCTCAGCTTGGAGGACAGATAGGCTTAAGTTCACTGCGGTTTGAAAAGGTTTACCGACAAATGGAAAACCTTTTGTCTGACGCAAAACTGCAACGTAAGGTAGAGGCGTCGATATGCGGCTTAGACTCCGTAACTGGTAAGTTTAATGATATTGCATCAGTTTTCAGGCTGTTTACGCAAAAACACCATATGGAGCTGACGGAATCTAAGCGCCGTGATATAGATTTAAACCGCATGGTAGAAGACAAGATCAGTTTTTTGGAAGATATTACATTAAAACTAACCAATAAAAAATGTAAGATTAATTATTTGCCACAAGAGGATTTGCCGTTGATTTTTGGACGATATGCTGATTTTGCCCGAAGTATTGACTTGCTGTTACTTTATCCGTATCAGTCCATAATGTTTGGTGATTGCAGTAAAATGACAGTGCAAACTATTGTTAAGAAAAAGACGATTCAGATAGACGTTTTTAGTGATGGATCAAAAATATTTGAAAAAGACTACATAATAATAGACCAGATCAATGGCAATTTTGTAGATCAATTGACTCCAAGGGATGCAATAAATATATTGGGATTGTACTACGCAGTAATATCCTTAAAAGGGTATAATGCCTATATTGTT
>JAFDAE010000460.1 GCA_019314005.1 Deltaproteobacteria bacterium
ATATATCCCCCATTCGTAAAAGAATTCTGCGGCTGACTGCCTGACGGTATGATTTTTACGGAATCACCGTAATTGAAAAACCGTGACCGGTCAAGGAAGAAAGGGGCTGTGGGACAGTGATTATCCTCTGCGCCGCGGGTGGTCGCCTCCTTGACACCCGCGCCCCTTCTCGTATAGTGTTCCGGATACACACATAGACAAAGGGGGCACTGCCTGATGAAAGAGATTCCTGCATACGAGCAATATCCTGTCAGCGAAGAGGAAATGGGGAAGCGCTACAAAAACTGGACCGAGGCCCTGGCCCGGCAGATGGTGACCCTCTTCCAGGTGGGGAAAGAGGTAGGCGGCGAGAGGTTCGTCGAACGGCTGAAGGAAAAGTACCACAAGGATGGGCAGAAGGGCGCGGCCATGTGGATGGCCCTGACCGGCACGACAAAAGAAGACTTCAAGGACTGCTCGAACCTGCCAAAGGTCCACGACCTCATCGATGACACCTTCGCGAACTACTGGGATGGTTACGTCGAACAGACGCCGAAGGCCTTCGAGAAGAAACTCACGACCTGCCCGGTCGCCAAGCCGTGGTCCAAGGCCCCCGAGCTCTGCGAGATACTTCTGGGAGAGTCCTTAAAAGGGATGGCGAAGGAACTCAACCCGAAATTCAAGACCGAGGGATTCAGCAAACTCCTCACCAAGGGCGACAGCGTCTGCCGCTTCAGGGTGGAGATGGAAGACTAGGATCAGTGGGTGATTCCCGTTTCTAAGGGATCCCCCGTATGGTAAAAAATAGTCGCTACCGGAAATCTTTTACTCCGGGGGCTCTTCGTTGAAGAGGGCTTTATATTCCTTTCTAAAGAATCCTTCTCTTTTTCTCGGAGGATCATAGAACATCCAATAAGTTACTACATCTCTAACCTTTTTCATGTCGATGTAACGACATTCACGCATTAGTTTCAACAGTTCCAGTGATCTTAATGCCCTAACAAAAAACAGTCCTGCAAGGGTGTGCATATTGTTGTCATCTGTCACAACAGGGATCTCCAACACGTCTCCCTTTGCCAGGCATTTTATGTCTACAGGAGATACCGCGAGCCTCCTGTCAATAGCCGTACCCTCCATGACACCATAGGCTCGCTCTATTTCATGGCGTTGGGTCGTCGATATGTTTAATTGATCGGATCTATTTTCTCGGTATTCGGGTACATTCACCCATCGAAATCTTTTTCTAAGCCTTGGATTATTATCGTACTCTCTCTGTATATCCGCTATGACATACAGGCAATGGTTGTCCTTACCGAAGGGGGTTTTTAAGAGGGGATGTATGTGCTGTGCTAATCTGAAATAGGCATTGGAGTCCAAAAGAATCTTCTTTTGCCCCATCAGCAAAGGGCCTCATATATGCCGTGTGCGTCTAATAATGGTATGCTGAGGATGCTTTGCAGAAAACTCGGCGACCTGGGCGACCTGTCGCCTTCTTTTATGTATTCTCGCACGGAGTCAAATATTGGGCTCTTAAATCGTTCTCTGGCGGAAGCAATGTATTGACCGGGTGATGGTTCTAAATTATCGAACAATAGTTGACCTATCGTACTATGATTTCTATTAAAATTTGTCATTACTTGGTAAATTTGATTCGGAGAGCTCAAACTAATCGGCCTTTTCCCATGATGTTCGGCAAATCTATTCACCTCAGAATACACAGTAACCGGAGAGATGCCAAGCTCTTCGGCTCTTTCACATATACAATTTATAGCCAGTGGAACACTTTGGATTCGGCACAGATGCTTGTACTCACGTAATGCCATGGATTCAGAGAATAAGAGGGCACCTGCAAAATGATCGGCAAAGTCTTCCGCGTCATCGCTTGTTTCATCACCTATCAAACCAGGAGCGTAAACGTGCCCCAGTTCATGGGCCATCCAAAATTTAAAATCAGGAGCTTTGCAGTCCAAGTTCAAATATATCCACGTTGTCATGGATGATGGGAGATAAATATGAAGCGCATTTTCGTGATGCTCTTTATCCCCCCAAAGGACCGGGATAAGCACCGCATGACGATTCCAAAATAAGTCCAACAAATTTTGGAAGTTAAGTACAGATTCTTCACTTACACGAGCCTCTTCCCTTACGCTTTTAACCACCGTCTGGATATAGCCGTATTCGTCTTTGGGATTTATTAAAGAACTTGGCTGAGACAAGTTGTCGAATGGCAGGTAAGGGACCAATGTTTCCAGCATTGTCCCCATATCTTGAGCTCTTTCGA
>JAFDAE010000461.1 GCA_019314005.1 Deltaproteobacteria bacterium
AAGGATAATAAGATCGGCATCAGGCAGGATTTTAGCAGGATCGCTCCCTGCCACATGAACGATATCCATCTGGCGGGCAAGCTTAAGAGTGGGGGGATCCGAATCGATCGCCCTTAATTCTCGACATTGTTCTTTAAGGGAAAGTGCCAGTGAACCGCCCATAAGTCCCAATCCGATGATTACAATATTGGCAGATTTAAGCGAAAAATTTGATTCATTCATGAACTAATTACACCTTTCTCCTGGGTAATTTGGGATTTAGCAGGAACCAGGCGGCGCTCAACGGCTTCAGCGATCAACTTGACTTTGGCTACCATCACAGCGAAATCTTCGGGAGTGAGCGACTGGCGGCCGTCTGATATAGCGTGAGCGGGATCTTGATGAACTTCTACGATGATGCCGTCAGCTCCGGCAGCAACGGCTGCCTTAGATACAGCTGTGACATAATCGGCATGACCGGTGGAGTGACTGGGATCTAGTATCACAGGTAGGTGAGTAAGTGATTTTAGCACCGGGATAGCGTTGATATCCGTTGTATTGCGGGTGGCGGTCTCGAAGGTGCGGATGCCGCGCTCACACAAAACTACCCGGTTGTTACCTCCAGCGAGAATGTATTCGGCCGCGAGCAGCAGATCTTCGATGGTGGCACTCATCCCCCGCTTAAGCAGCACGGGTATGCGAGTCTCGCCGACCGCACGCAGCAGGTTGAAGTTCTGCATATTTCGGGCACCAATTTGCAGAATATCCACGTATTTGACCATTTCTGGCACCTGTGAGACAGCCATGACCTCAACAACAATGGGCAGTCCGGTCAGCTCCCTTGCTTCAGCCAGGTATTGAAGTCCTTCAACACCCAACCCCTGGAAAGAGTATGGGGATGAACGCGGTTTGAAGACACCTCCGCGTAAGGCATTTGCACCGGATTCTCTAATTGTTTGCGCTACTTCTATTATTTGCGACCGGGACTCAACCGAACATGGACCTGCTATGATCGGTATTTCGTCACCGCCGATAGTGAATCCGTTCAATGGGAAAATCGAGTTCTCCGGATGGAATTGGCGGGAGGCTAGCTTGTAAGGCTGAGAAATACGCTGAACTGCCTGCACTCCTGATAGAGTTTCGAAGATATGGGGGGAAACGTCATGGCTCTCACCCACAGCGCCAATAATTGTTTGCTTCACGCCAATGATGGAATGAGCGGACAAATTTTTTTCTTCGATAAGCTCAACCACATGGTTTACCTGATCCTGGGTTGCTCCCGGCTCCATAATAATCATCATGATATTTTCCTTATGAACATCTAATTTAGGTATGAGGGCCAAAATCAGGCCGTAAATTGGCGGCGTCCCGCAAATATATATGCTGGATGGAATTTTGTTTTATATCCGTATTCCACAATATAAGGACACGGATGCACAAGGGCAGGCTTTTCGGAACTGGAATTTCACGAGCACTTATCATTGGGACCTGGGTCCAGCCCATTTGTCTGGCAGCAAAGGCAGGAAAAGCAGAAGAAATGTCCTCAGTTGTGGTAAAGAGCGCACTTGCTATGTCAACCGGTTTCAGATCAGGATTGGCTGCAAGGATCGCTCCCAGCAATTCATGGACTGCGGAAAGTACATTATCTTTCGAGTCAGAGTCAATTGTCGTTGCTCCGCGGATTCCACGAGTTGTCATAATGCCTCCCAAAAATAAAAAGAGCGAGCCGTTTGGCTCGCTCTACCTAGATACGCAGGAAATAATTTTTCTGCCTACCGCTTAAGCGCCACCAACGGCAACCGAGGTCGGGAGCCGTAATAGTAGCTGGTAAAATAGAAGCGGTTTGATTTTTGCATATAGGGGTTGATTCTATTCCAGTACTTTGATTACGTCAAGCCTGAAATCTGGGATACGAGCCGAGTAAGCGCAGCATAAGGGCATACTTTTTCAGCTGGTCAAGAGCGTTCTGGGCGGACCCTTTCCCACCTGGACAGATGAAGTCCATATAAAATAAATATTCCCAGGGTTTTCCTACCAAAGGACGCGACTCGATCTTGGTTAGATCTATATCGTGTTCGGCAAAAACACTCAACGCACGATATAAAGCTCCCGGCTGGTTCTTTAGAGTAAACACAATAGAAGTTTTGGCATTATTATCTGGTATCACCGGTTCTAATCTTATCTCTAAAAAACGCGTGTAATTTTCTGTATTGTCCTCGATGTTCTCATGCAATACTTCCATATTATAGATTTCCGCCGCTCGTTTCGATG
>JAFDAE010000097.1 GCA_019314005.1 Deltaproteobacteria bacterium
GTCTCAGATCCGAACCTCAGGGACAAGGTGTTTGAGGCATTGAAATGGGCCGCGTACATTGCGCCCGATGGGACTCCCAAGGAAGGGGAAAAACCGACCGCCTATATTATTATTGTGGTAAACAACAAGCACAAGATGGCGGATTGTGCGCGCGATGTCGGGGCTGCCGCTGAGAATATCATTCTGACAGCCCTTGAAGAAGGGATCGGGAGTTGCTGGCTCAGATCAGTCGATCGCAAAAAAGTATGCGACATGTTTCAACTCCCGGAGCATATAGAGGTGGATTCGGTGCTCGCCCTAGGCTATCCCGGGGAGTCCCCTGTGATGGTGGAGATGACCGATAGCATAAAGTACTGGAGAAAAGACGGAGTTCATTACGTGCCAAAACGTCGATTAGATGATATAGTACATGTTAATAGATATTGAGGAATTGGCCATGCTTATCCTGAACCATGAAATTCGAAATCCGAAGCACGAAATTCGAAACAAATTCAAATGACCAAAATACAAAATTCAAAACAAAAAAGTCGAGGGATTGACGTTTTGAACATTTGGTATTTGAATTTCGGATTTGTTGAGCGCTGACGCTTCACTGCGTGCCGGATTTCGATATTCGATATTCGGATTTATGCCCTTCCAAAGGCAGGATACCAAAAATTCCTCAATCCCTTAATTCCTAAATTCCCAATGATAGGAGCGTATCATGTATTCTAAAATGCTTTTTCTCAGGTTTGACAAGAACAGTGTTGATAAACCCATTGTCTGGCATTTGGTAAAGGACTACGACCTGAGTTTTAATATACTTAAAGCTACCATTCTCCCCAGGAAAGAAGGTATCCTGGTGTTGGAACTCACAGGGCACAGGAAAAATTTCAACAAGGGGGTCAAGTTCCTTAGAGATCAAGGCGTACATGTCCAGACCATGGGCCAGGACATAAAGCGGAATAAAAAGAAATGTTACCACTGCGGCGCCTGCACAGCGGTCTGCCCTACGGGCGCGCTTTGGATCAAGCGCCCGGAGATGGAGATTGTATTTGACAAAAAAAAATGCAGCGCCTGTGAACTGTGCGTTCCTGCGTGCCCCCCGCGTGCCATGGAAGTCCGCGTGATGGAAAAGTTGTTAATGTAGCTATGAAACGTTTAGCCATAGCCCTAAGCGGCGGAGTTGACTCTCTGGTCGCCGCCGCCTTGTTAAAAAGAGAAAACAGTAACGTTATAGGCATCCATTTTAGAACAGGCTTTGAAAAAAAATCTTCTGATCTAAAAAACCTCCCGGATACTTCTCTTGAGTCTCGCTTAAAGGCCGCTGCAGATGCCTTAAATATCCCGCTTGTGTTTGTAGACATCTCTGAACGATTTCGCGCTGATGTGGTCCGCAATTTCCTCAGTGAATATCAAAACGGCCGTACACCAAATCCCTGCATGGTCTGCAACAGATGCATCAAGTTCGGAGAGCTCCTGGACAGGGCACGCGAGCTGGGAGCAAAGTATTTGGCTACCGGCCATTATGCGAGGCTTGTCCAGGGTACTCTTGGAAGATTTCAACTGTTGCGGGGTATCGACCCCAACAAGGACCAATCATATTTTCTCGCCCTCCTTACGCAGGACCAACTCAAGTCCGCCTGTTTCCCGCTCGGCGGCTATACCAAGGAGGATGTGAGAAAGATGGCAGAGAGGTTCAATATAGCCCCCCTTGTAGAGGAAGAGAGTCAGGAGATCTGTTTCATCGAGGGAAACGACTATCCCCGCTTCCTGAAAAAGGAAGGGATACATGGTGATCCCGGGCCTATAGTCGACCAAACCGGCAAGGCGCTCGGAACTCATCAGGGACTCTTTGCTTATACCATAGGGCAACGACGAGGCATTGGGATACCGGCCGCGGAACCCTATTATGTTATTCGTATAGATATAGAGAAGAATCAGCTTGTTGTGGGGAATAAATCCGACCTCTATTCCGCTGAATGTGAAGTTGAGGGAATAAACTGGATTGCGCTACCGCCGGACGGCCCAATCAAGGTTGAGACTCGTATCCGGTACAGGCATAAGGAAGCGCCATCTACATTAATACCAACGGAGAATAACAAAGCCATTGTACGATTCGACAGCCCGCAGGAGGCTGTGACACCAGGCCAGGGCGCGGTCTTCTATCAAGGGGACAAGGTAATAGGAGGAGGATGGATTCGTAAGGCAATAATTCACCGCAAAGACACAAAGGAATAAGAGAGGTTAATAAATTCGAAATCCGAAACACGAAATCCGAAATCCGAAACAAATACAAATGACCAAAATACAAAATTCAAAACAAAGAATTAGAGGCATCGAGAATTAATGTTTTAAACATTTGATATTTGAATTTCGGATTTGTTTCGGATTTCGATATTCGACATTCGGATTTACCCCCCTAATGGAATATCGTATGAAACGGTTTAATATAATCACTCTCGGCTGCAAGGTAAACCAGTACGAATCAGCCTCTATAATGGAAGAGATGAATCGATTGGGATGGAAAGCTGTCTCCAAGCATTCCCCTGTCGACCTTTGCATAATCAATACTTGCACGGTAACCCAAAAGGCATCCATGCAGTCCCGCCAGGCAATGCGGCAGGCGATTAAATCGAACCCAAACGCAGTCATTATCGTAACCGGCTGCTATGCCCAGGTGGCTCCTGAAGAGATTGGCGCGATTGCCGGTGTAGACTATATCATAGGGCATTACAAGAAACCACAAATCGCAAAGATAGCAGATGGACTAAAACATTGCGATTCACCTATGGTTGACGTACAAGACATAAAGCTCCACTTCCCCCTTCAGGATATGCCTGTCTCACACTTTGCAGGCAGGACCCGTCCGTTTCTCAAGATTCAGGATGGTTGCAATGCCTTCTGCTCTTATTGCATTGTCCCATATGCACGCGGCAGGAGCAGCAGTCTACCTCCGGAAACACTTTTGGAGCGCATAAAAGAAATGTCTGACAAAGGTTACCGGGAAGTGGTCCTGACTGGAATTCACCTGGGAAAGTATGGGTTGGATCTCACCCCTGCTACAGATATCTTGCAAGTCTTAAAGAGAATCGAGTCATCCCCCGTGAATCTAAGAGTACGCCTTAGTTCCATAGAGCCAACGGAAATATCAGACGATTTGATCGACTTTATAGCGAGTTCGAAAAAAGTTTGTCATCACCTCCACATTCCTCTTCAGAGCGGAGACGACAGAATTCTGAAACGGATGAACCGAAGATATTCCTCACAATTCTACAAGGACTTAATTGCAAAACTTAATCTGCGAATCCCTGACATTGGAATCGGTGTGGACGTATTGGTGGGGTTCCCCGGGGAAAGTGACGGATGTTTTGCAAACACTATGTCATTGATTCAGGACCTTCCTGTCTCATATTTGCATATATTCCCATTTTCAAGACGTCTTGGGACTCCGGCTTATGATTTTAGCGATCAGATCCCATCTAAAATCATTAAGCAACGGTGCATGGCATTAAAAGGATTGGATGAGGAAAAGCGAAAGGCCTTTTATAGTCGCTTCATGGGTCAAAAGGTATCGATGCTGGTAGAAGAAACCCCGGATCGAATGACCGGCAGGTTAAAAGGCCTGACCGGCAACTATATTCCTGTGGTCTTGGAGGGTAAAACAGACAGATTAAACAGGCTAACCAGAGTAAGGCTCATGCGCCTTGAAGACAAAAAAGTTATTGGGTCCCAATCATAACACGATAGGCCTTATTCGCCATAAAAAACAATTCCGTTCCCCCCATTTCGTTTGCACTTATAAAGGGCGTCATCGGCCTGTCGTATCAGGTTGTTAACGTTGTCGGTCACGTCTTTGCCAATATCTTCCAACTTGGAGATCCCGATACTCAATGAGGTTGGCGCAAAGTTTCTGCGTTCGTAATGTTTAAGAAGCCTATTTGCAATATCTTTGCACTGTTTTTTATTTGCCTGGGGAATAATAAGGGCAAATTCATCACCGCCGTAACGATATCCCACATCCACATCCTTCCTGGTCGACTCCGCGACAACTTCTCCTATTGCGATTAGCACCACGTCTCCTGCCTGGTGGCCATATTGATCATTATAGTCTTTAAACCTATCTATATCACACAACACTAAAAAAAGATTATATTGCTGACGTAGCGCCCTGCCAACCTCCTCGCTTAATCGTAGATCAAAGCTCCTTCTGTTATTCATGTCGGTCAACCCATCCTTCATAGAAAGCCGGGTCAACTCCATCTTTAAGCTGCGTTCACGTATAATTCTGTTCAACTTTGCTTGCAATTCATTCATGTGAAAAGGTTTTGTTATAAAATCAGAAGCGCCTACCTCAATCAGGTCGGTATACTGATATTTGTTGTTATGAGCTGTAATTGCAATTGTATCCACCTCCGGATATTCCTTTGTTAACTCGCGGATAAGGTCCATTCCATTCATCTTTGGCATTTCAAGGTCGGCAATGACTATAGTAAAAGAACCTTTCTTAAATTTTTCAAGGGCTTGCAATCCATCTTGCGCAACTTCGCAATCATAACCAAACCCTGTCACCATTTCAGATAATACGTTCAGGATTCCTGGTTCATCATCTACGCATAATATATTTTGTCGTTTCATAAAATCAGCCTTGAAACCTTATTAAAAAAGATGATAACAGCTCAGGTTCAAAGTGAACCCTGAACCCTGAGTAGTTACTGTTTTTTTATCGCCTCATATGGCAAAAATTGCAAGGGTAAAGTGAATAATTTCGCAAAAAAGGCTTGTATTGAAAATCTTTTCAGAAAGCTCTAAAATGGAATATAATAGGGTTGAATTTCTCTTAAAAGATGATTATATTCAATTGTCAAAACCTTTGAGGCAGTTTCAAAAGACTATATTGTATTGAACAAAAAACGGGGTGGTTGAATGAGTGAAGAAAACGAAAAACTTCCTACTCACAAGGAGTTGGAAAAAGAATTAAGCTCCTATTTGACTAAAAAATACGGCGATCGCATAAAAATCATTTCACCTTTTGTCCTCCCTCACAAAGAGGCATTGGAGGAAGAAGGTGAGGCTGGAGACAAATCAAAAGGTCGAGCCAAGATTGATTTCTCTATTAAACCGGAAGAATTGGAAGCTTTTCTCGAGCAATATGTGGTCCAACAGTCGGACGCCAAAGCTATCCTTGCCACAAAGATTTGTACACATTTTAACCGCATCAGATACGCTCAAACCCATATCGAAGAGGATGAAGAAAACATTCTGGGAGGGATAAAACACAATATCCTTCTGATCGGTCCTACCGGTGTAGGAAAGACCTATCTTATCAAGCTGATCGCCAATAAAATAGGCGTGCCTTTTATCAAGTGTGACGCTACAAAATTCAGCGAGACCGGCTACGTAGGCGGCGATGTCGAAGACATTATCCGAGATCTCGTCCGAGATGCTGACGATGACATTGAATTGGCTGAATGCGGTATTGTGTATATCGATGAAATTGACAAAATCGCTGCAAGCCCTAATCTGGTGGGACCCGATGTGTCACGTGCCGGTGTACAACGCGCTCTATTAAAACCAATGGAAGAGACCGAGGTCGATTTAAAGACACCTCATGATCCGATTTCCATGCTGCAAGAAATAGAACAATACCGTAAGACAGGGAAACGGGAAAAACGCACGGTCAACACAAAAAACATCCTTTTTATTATGAGCGGCGCATTTAATGCTCTTGCGGAAATTATAAAAAAACGGATGGTGCATAGTGTAATCGGATTCGGGGCCACCATTGCAAAGAAAAAAGACAATATCGACTTTCTGCAGTACGCTAAATCCGAAGACTTGATCGAATTCGGATTTGAGTCAGAGTTTATCGGCCGCATTCCGGTTGTTACCAGTTTAACAGAGCTGTCTGAAGATGATCTGTACGCCATTTTACAAAATCCGAATAATCCTATAATATTAAACAAAAAAAGGGACTTTAAAGCATACGACATTGAAATCAAGTTCGCCAACAAGGCCCTCCGTGTGCTGGCTAAAAAGGGATTTGCCGAGCAGACAGGCGCCCGCGGACTTGTAAGCGCCATTGAAAAGGCTCTTTTGTTTTTTGAAAAGAAGTTGCCCTCCACAGAGATTAAGAAGTTTGCAGTAACAGAAAAAGTGATAAAAAACCCTGAAAAAGAACTAAAGGCGCTTCTTGCCGCACCATTTGATCCTAAGTGGGATGAGATCCTTGAAAAGATTAAAGCGGAAGAGAAAGAGGCTGTAAAAACCTATGTCACCAAAAACAAGGAAGACCTCGCCCAAAGGCATGATATCACCCTGAGTGAATCTCAATTAGAACTTATTGCTCTATGTTACGCATCACAGGCCATGGATATGCCGGGAGTTCTAAAAAAGATCAAGTCCATATATTCACATATCAAACAGTTAGAAGATTATTTCATGAAATCGAACGGTCTTCAGGTTAGGTTCGATGATGAAGCACGCGACTTTATAGCCTCCATGATCATACAATCTAAAAAGACATTTGGAGATTTTTATAAGCTCCTAAAGGGAGATTTTGAATACGGATTCAGGCTTATCCAGGAAAAGACCGGAAAACAAGAATTTACCATAACAAAGAAAGAATTGGAAAATCCGGAACAACACTTGAACGATATGATTAAGGAAGAATATATAGATGATATAACGAAGGATCTTGAAGGATAAGAAAGGATAGGAACAATGCTCTTCCCTGATTACAGACCGAGACGATTGAGACAAAACGAACAATTCAGACGGATGATACGGGAAACCAAGCTTTCCGTGGATGACCTGATCCTCCCCCTTTTTGCAATTGGCGGCAAAAATGTCAAAAATCCGATTCCTTTCATGCCGGGACGGTCTCAGCTGTCCATTGATAATATCGTCAAGTTGGCAGAACGCGCAAGGGGTCTAGGGATACCCGGCATAATCCTTTTTGGAATCCCTGACAAGAAAGATCCGATGGGAACCCAGGCACATGCAAAAAACGGGATCGTACAAAAGACCATAAAAACATTAAAGGATAAGGTCCCAGGTCTGGCTGTAATAACTGATGTCTGTCTCTGTCAATATACAGACCATGGGCACTGCGGTATAGTGCAGGACGGTATCATAGATAATGACACCAGTCTTGAGATTCTGGCAAAAACAGCCCTTTCTCATGCCCAGGCCGGCGCTGACATGGTAGCGCCTTCGGATATGATGGATGGCCGGGTAGCCGAGATACGAGTGACCCTGGACGAAAGCGGATTCTCCGAGGTACCCATTATGTCGTATGCCGCCAAGTACTGCTCCGCGTTTTACGGTCCTTTTCGCGAGGCGGCCGAATCATCGCCCAAGTTTGGAGACCGGCGTACATATCAAATGGATCCGGCAAACAGCCAGGAAGCCATCCGGGAAGCCACTATGGACGTTGAAGAAGGCGCTGACATTATCATGGTGAAACCGGCCCTTCCCTATCTGGATATTATTGCGCGAATACGTGAGGAAATCGATTTGCCGATTGCCGCCTACAATGTAAGCGGGGAATATTCCATGGTCAAGGCTGGCGAAAAAATGGGCTGGCTCGACGGCAAACGAACCATGATGGAGATGTTAATCTCTATAAAACGTGCCGGCGCAGATATGATCTTGACCTATTTTGCCATTGAGGCAGCGGAAGAACTTGGATAGTTT
>JAFDAE010000462.1 GCA_019314005.1 Deltaproteobacteria bacterium
TAAGAAGTCTGCTGCCGCGCCGTGGAGATACACTGACAATCGTGTCGCATCCAACGGAGAGTACCCCTGAACCAGAAATCCGGCAATCATCCCGGTAAGCACATCACCCATACCACCGGATGCCATCCCCGGGTTCCCGGTAGGATTAACGGTGATGCCACCCCCTGGTTCGGCAATAATCGTACGAGCCCCTTTTAACACTACATATACCTGATGCTTTGAGGCAAAATCCCGAGCAACAGGAATCCGGCTCTTTTGAACCTCGGCTGCTGTTATTCCCAATAGGCGCCCCATTTCACCTGGATGGGGTGTTAATATCAGTGGAGCTTTTGCCTTTTGCAATAGATCAAGATGCCCTTCCAGCGCAGCAAGACCGTCTGCATCCACAACAGCCGGGAGAATATTATCTGCCAAAAGGCGTCTCACAAGGGCTTTTGCCTCCGAGTCTGTTCCGAGGCCGGGACCAATAGCCAGGGCCCTCTTTCCTTCCAGCAGTGCACATAGGGCTTTGTGCGCGGACATGCCAAGGGTTTTTTCTTCTGTTTCCGGGAGAGGCGCTGTCATTACTTCAGTTAGCTGTATCTCCATGATATGGTTAAGACTCTGGGCAACCCCTAATGTTACAAGACCTGCTCCTGTCCGCATCGCGGCCAGACTGGCCATGGCTGCAGCGCCGGTCTTTCCCGGAGCCCCCCCCACTACCAAGAGATGGCCGGCACCCCCTTTATGCATCTCGGGCAAACGCTCTTTTACGGAAGACGCAATATCCTCTGCCAGTAATATTTTGTGCTTTGGTGTAACCTGACCGATCACCATTTCAGGGATTCCGATGTCAACAACTGCCAGACTACCCACAAATTCGATGCCCGGATAAATAACCTGCCCTATTTTGGGAAGGCCGAACGTAACAGTCGCAGCTGCCTTAATACAGGTGCCGCACACCGCACCCGTATCTGAATTCAATCCTGATGGAATATCTACGGCAAAAATAGGGTTCCCTGTATGGTTCAAAAAATCGATCACGTCTTTAAAAAAGCCCCGTACGTCCGATTGAAGCCCCGTCCCCAAAATAGCATCCACCCATAGATCGTAGTGGGCCAGATCAGACATATACGAAGCAAGGGCCGCGCCGTCAGTAACTTCTTTAATGGGAATATTCATCTTTTCAATCAGTTGTAAATTGCCGGCGGCATCACCTTTGACTTTTTCCTTTTTTGTCAGGATATAGACTGATACGGGCACTCCGTTTGCAGCAAGGTATCTGGCGATGACAAACCCGTCTCCCCCATTATTCCCCTTCCCTGCCATGATTCCAACTTTTTTATTTTGAAGATCGGGTACTTCCTTGAAGAATACCTGGACAGTGGCCCGGCCGGCATTTTCCATCAATACAACACCCGGAATACCAAAAGATTCTATCGCCAACCGATCCATCTGACGCATTTCTTCAGATGTTACAATGAACATATCGATGTCCTCGTCTTTACCCCCCCCGTAGAAGGTTGCGGGCCGTCTTCTTCAATTTCTTCATCTACTTCCGGATGATATTCTACCCTCCTGTTACAACCAAGCTGCGCCCTCCATAGAATTGATCCTTTCCTAATCCCCATCTCGCGGCTTTTACTTGTTGCCACAACCGCACTCAAAAATTCCTCTACAGACTCATCATAAATGTACCTGGTTTCTCGTCTTACGAGACGGTCAAAGTTCCAGTAGTCGTTCCATGAGCTAAAGGTATTCATAATCAATATCGCGTCGTTGTTTGGCCCATCGAGATAATATTGTCTATGCTCGTTATGTTTGCCTAAGCAATCAAGATAAGTTGGGGATCTGTGCGTATACTAAAAAACACCAAATTTTCTTGTCGGCTCCGATGATTTCGTTATACCCCAATTGATTTATAAAAGGTTTAATAATTCTTGTCGGGTAATTTCACAATCTCTAAGGATTTTAGCAAGAAGCCCCGGGCCAATTGTTTCTCCTCTATGCACGGGGACAACAGTACTACGTCCATCCGGATGTTTCAAAAAATGATGACTTCCTTTTGTTCGGAGAACTTCAAATCCGCCTTTTTGGAGAGCTTTGATAAGTTTAGAACCTTTTAAAGCCGGAAAATCGCTCATCTTGCCACCGATATCCTTTGAACTCCTATAAATTCAGAAGAAACAGGTATGTCTTCAACCTCTAGACATAACTCGATTGCTTCTTTGATGCGCTTCATAAGTGTATCAAGGGATTTTGCCTG
>JAFDAE010000098.1 GCA_019314005.1 Deltaproteobacteria bacterium
TCTGGGAAGTAGAGAAAAACCAGCGTCGCGTCGCTCCGATCAGGTGGCCGATTTACTCTGGAATCGGTGGCCGAAATACTCCGGAACAAGTGGCCGATTTAAGCGGAATATGCAGTTGCCCGCCAGTTGCTAAAGCAGTTTCGGTACGATGGTCAAGGGAGAAAAAAGAGGCTAAACTTCAAGCCGACCACGTATCTCGACGATATCCGCGTGATCGATATGTACGAGGAGGCGATGCGGCTATCCGTTCCATTGAAGCAACGGTCTGGAAACTGGGTTCAGGAATACCAGTCGCCAGCAGATTTGCTTCAGCAAATCGAGGCTCAGTTATCGAATCCCAGAGGAATCTGGCCAAGAAGAATTTTTTGAGCGAGGATTCATATAATGAATGACTTAATTGTCAAAAGGCTTCTGAAACATGGAGAATCCGAGACCCTAGACTTCAAGATGGGCGATGCAGATTTGGCATCAATCACAAGGACCGTCTGTGCATTTGCTAATTCGAAAGGCGGAACCGTGATCGTGGGTGTCACAAATCGGGGCGACGTTGATGGTGTCAAAAACGCCGAAGAACAGAATATGGCTTTGAGAAAGGCCGTGCGTCAGGCAATATCTCCACAGTTATACATCGCTTCTGCCGTTGTGGAAACATCGAAGGGGAAACAAGTAATTGTTGTGGACGTGCCGTCGTCTGAGGAAATTCCATACACTTGTGAAAATAAAATATTCGTGAGACAGGCCACACAGACTGTTGAAGCAAGTGGGACCATTATCCACCAGTTGATTACCGAACGGTATCCAAGATACGCAAGGTGGGAGAGACAGCTTGCACATGGCGAGACGTTTGAGGGTCTCGATGACAAAGAAATCATGATGACAGCAAGAACTGGGAACGAATCCAATTTGGCTGATTTCGGGATTAACTTTACACCTCATTCGGTACTCGAAGAGTTAGGGCTCGTTGAAGGCGACGCGTTATGCAACGGAGCCATAGTGCTTTTCGGGCGGCGCCCTGCACGAAGATTTCCCCAAACACGGATTCGAGCGGTAAGATACTCGGGGACAGGACGAGATAAGCTGGCTGATAACCGTGTATTCGAAGGCAACGCATTCACACAGCTGGGCAAGGCCATTTCTTTTCTTGAAGCCCATATACCTGTTCAGTCGGCAATTCCTACAGATGAGCTCCGTCGGAAAGAAAAACCAGCCATACCGTTCCCCGCAGTTCGAGAGGCACTGCTGAACGCATTGGTCCATCGTGATTACGCGGCACCAGATGGAGGGGTCATCGTGTCTGTGTATGCGGATAGGGTAGAGATATGGAACGCTGGTTCGTTACCGGATGGTATCTCACCGTCCAGCCTCAAGGCAATGACAGTTTCGCGGCCCCACAACCCCGATATGGCTCATGTGTTCCTTCTTCGTGGATATATCGAACGTGTGGGTTCTGGCATTCAGCGAATTCTGACGGCTTTTAAACAAGCTAAGCTACCGGAGCCCGAGTGGAAAGAGATGGGTGGGGGCATTATGGTGGTTCTAAGGTGGCAAAAGGTCAGTTTGGAAATCAATGAGCGACAGCGGAGATTGCTTAAAACCTTGAGACCCGGTGAAGCGACAAACATGACAAAGTATAGGAATGAGTTCGCAAAAGAGGTTAAAGAACGTCAAGCAAGAATGGATTTGAAGGAGCTTGTGGATTTGGGCTACCTGCGGGTACGGGGAAAAGGTCGGTCAACCGAATACGTACGTGCTGAACGGGAACTTACATGAATCCGGCATTAACCGGCAACATGACATTTGCCGGATACTGCCGGTTAATGCCGGATGCGCCGTGGCTGGAGACGTCGCTGTCGGTAGGTTCCTGTGCATACGAACCGCACCCATCGTTGTAATGGAGCGGATACGGTCAGTTGCAGGCTCTGTTTATAGCATTAGTTACGTACAGCCCAACCCTATTTCCGGCACTTGTCGGCAATATCCGGCAGCCTGTGGGGTGCCGGATACTGCCAAATTACCGACGAATAAAGACAGCGGCGTGCCTGAATAGCGCCAATGATTACCGCCCCGGTTAGATCACCAGTTTGGGGTGTGGAACCGGGAGTCGCCGAACGTCCAAGATGGGGAGAACGATGCCCAAAACGGTGCTGACGGCGTAGAAGTCCGCAAATTGGAACTCGCGTCAATCACTGCTAACCAGCGGATTAACCCTGATCCAAAAAGCTGACGCTTTTTGTCCAGGTTATCCGGCGTCGTTAGCTTTAGCTGATAATTATGAAATACACTTTTCCATTATTTAAATTCTTGAAAAATGACCACACACAGACTCTCTTAAATTATGGGCAAATCAGAGTCGGGACTCTTTTTGAATTCCGTGACTCTGAAAAGTATTCTGGATTAATTTATGATAATGGCGAAGGACAAAAGCAAATAAGCGTTTATTTTAATCGTGTAGAGTTAACGGGTAATGAACTGGCTGCTTTTGGCATCCCAATAGGGGGGGAAGGAAAGGTCAACTTATACGGCTCAACAATAGGTCTGCGTCAAGATAGCCCAGATTGTTACATTTATCCTACAACTTCATCGTTTTTTTCCAGCACTTTAATTCAGGCAGTCGATGATGGGAAAGAATCGTGCGTGATGATCAAAAACCCCGAGCAATTTTTCAACGTTTTGACTCAGAACTTCAACAAAGGAACCTATATTGGCATTTTTCCCTGTTTATATGGTGATCGTCAACTTAACCTGGATTGGGATAAGCATAAAGAATATATAAAGGTGCTGAGCTCAGTGCCTGCTTCAATAGTAAAGCCTTCAAAACATATTGTGTACAGAGAAGTAAGAACATTATGGTTGAAGAATAGTGACAGGATAAAACCCGAAATATTCAATGTTCCAGAGCTGATTAACTTTGTTACAGAAGTTAGATTTGAAGATTTGGATTTAACAGCAATCAGGAACGACTCAAAACAAAAGCGAATTGGTGTTGAGGTTATAAAAAAGCCTGGAATGAAAAACGCAGAATTTTCGATAGAAATGCCGAATGAAGTGTTCACTCCGGTAATCTTTGAATCAGAAGGAAAAAATGTGATTGGCTTTAAAGCCGAATCAAATACAACAGAATACAAGGGTCCAACAGTCAGTAATGCTGATATCGGAGTCGCTATGACGGATGTAGGGCCACTATTTTGTGTGAATTACATCGATGATATTGTTCAGTTCAGATATTTCTCACAAGTAACCAGCTAACAACTGAATTCACTCGGATGTGAGTTGCGCTGCCGCTACACTCACACCGGTGATTCAGAGCGTTATCGTAGAAAGAGATATGAAAAAAAGGGTTAAAATATTTCTCGGAAAGGCTATGGATTTCCTCTTATTAGAGAGTGATCCTTATTTATTCCTCTTCAAAAGCATTTACAGACTTCAACACCCAAGTATCTAATATGCCCGACAAAACTACAATCGAAAAGGCCTCTGAATCAGAATACATTGACGACGTTCTACAGAAACTCTCCAACGAAACCCACAAGAAAATCATCAAGGCATATAAGGGCGAGGACCCGGTCAGTTCAATGGAATCCAAACTGGGCAAAATAATAATGGCGATCGTGAACAGTAAAGATTAAGAGCATTACCATACAGGGGTTTAGGGGATTCAATAAAAAGCAGACGATAGACCTGCATGATCAGCTAACTCTCCTGTATGCACCTAACAGCTATGGCAAAACAAGCATCTCAGAGGCTTTGGAGTGGCTCCTCTACGGAATTACGTCTAAAGTTGAGAAAGCCCTGTCTACGGAGGAATATAAAGGCTCATATAGAAATCTGCATCTCAATGAATCCGAGCCTTCATTTGTGAATGTGGTGTTTCTAAATAAAAACGGTGAGGAGGTCACGTACCTGGGCGGGCTTGTTGCAGGAGACTCCCTCATAAAGCTTGTTGATGGGAAGCAGGTCGATGCGTGGCCAATTGATCATGACCTCTCTCAAGCGCCACAGCCTTTCATCCTGCAGCATGCTCTAAAATACCTTCTCCTGGCAAAACCTGACGACAGGTTTAAAGGCTTCGCGCACCTCCTCGGATTGGAAAGTCTTGAAAGCTTTCAGAGGAATATTCAATCCCTATGCACAAAACCTGAGGCCTGCCTTCCCGAAGAAGCGACCCAATTGCTCAGCAGCGTATCAGCAATCGAAATTCGCCTCGTCAGTCAGCCAAAACTATCACACATCTACACAGAATACAAAAAAGTTGCTCGCGGGTTGAAGCAAGCTTTTGTCGAGATCGATACGGAATGCAAAAAGCGGGTTCCGCCAGATACCAAGCCAGAATCGATTCTTCCCCAACTGCTGCAAAAGCGTGAAGATGCCATAAGAAAGATCTTCAAGGGCAGCATCGTATTGCCGGATTATACTGAACAGGAAAAGACTGCAAATACTGAAACAGAAAAGACATTTGTTAATTTCATCGATATAGAGTTCTACAAACACTATGCTGAGCTCCTGGCAGTAGCGGCTTCAATGGATATCTTTGAGCAGATCAAATTCTACGGTCTTGGTATTGCTATTTTTGAGAAAGAACCGGGTAAATGCCCCTTCTGTGAACGTCCTGTTGATAGCAACCTGGAAGATCATATCAGAAAGCATCATAAAACACTCGTTGAGGGGCAAAGCAGCAACGATAAGCTTCTGAAACAGAGGGATAAACTAAAGGGTGAACTCTCAGGCCTGAAATCCAAACTCCAAGCATATCAATCGGCACAACTCTCAAAAACCAGCGATCTGGTCAACCTTGAGAAATCAACAGAGGAACTAAAAAATATTCTGGTTCCGAAGCATCAAACTCATTTCGATAACGTTGAATCTGCAATATCAGCTATAAAGACTGAAAGGGAGACCCTCGTCAAAAATTATGAGGTTGTTGTTACGTCGGTAGGCGATGCAATTCAATCAATCAATGATGATAAGGAGGACCTGTCTTATCTCAAGGCCGTATCAATTGGCCTGATCAGATACGTTTCCCAGGCAATCGACTATGCCAAGACCGTTTCCAATAATACGAAATCCATGGGTGAGGCGGAGAAAGTCCTGCAGCACGAGCTTGATGAGATAGCAGGGACTGAGGATATTAATATACTCGTAGATCTTTTAGAGAATCGCTCTAAAATAAAGAAAAGCTTCGAAATCAAACAGATGCTTAATGGATTGAAAGGCCTCAGGAGCACCGTAGATAAGTATGTTGCAGACCGGATAGTCGATGCGATTTCGGAGGAACTGACATCTGACGTAATGGAGTGGTATGAAAATATCAAAACAACTGGTGATCCCGATGTGCATTTTTCTGGTTTTGATTTGGAAAAGACAAAAACAGGCAAAGTGAAATCCAGGCGTGTTAAGGTTAAGGCAAAATCATATGGCAAAGAGCTCGTAAGCGCCGTTTCAACTCTCAGCGAATCGAAACTGAATGCACTTGGCCTGTGCGTCAATATTTCAAAAAATATGAAAGAAAAAGGACCCTTCTCATTCCTGATTATAGACGATCCTATCCAATCCTGGGATGCTGATCATGAAGCCCAGTTTATAGATCTGATCCGGAAACTTATCGAGCGGGGCAGGCAAGTACTGCTGATGTCCCATAACAAAAAATGGATTAGGATGGTGAGAGCTGGTTGTCGCACTTTGAACGGAAAATATTATGAATTCACAGGATATACCAAAGGAGGACCTCATATAAAGGAAATATCCTGGGCTACACATAAAGAAAGGCTGTCTGAAATAGATGCAATCCTTAAGAACCCTGAAGCAACAGACGTGCAGCTTCAATATGCTGAAGAGGATATCAGGATTGTTTGTTCCGAAACTACCTGTGATATTTATTTTAAGAAGAAAGGCGTTCAGAAGAAAGCTGATAAATTGAATGCTGAAAAGGTGAGGAAGTTATTGCTTGAATCAGGTGTAGAAACTGGGCTGGTTGATCGAATCTCACAATCCTTCGTTAGTACGGACGACGCTCATCACGCGCCTGAGGATTATTCTCCCAACAGGGAACGAATCAGGAGGCACTATTCCTATGCACATGAGCTTGTAAACTTGATAAAATAACCTTCATTAAGATTATATTAAACCGTTGGAAAACAGAGGTTGAAGTTTTACAGATAACAAGCTTCTTCACCAGATTCGGGCCAAAGAGCGGCCCTCACTGGTGAGAAGCAGCGTTATTTCAAAGAGAGAGACCATGAAATGCCTTGGGCTCACAAAAGCGTCTAATTTTCGCAAAAGATGCACGAGGAAAACTTCGTTCCTGCTTTGTTGGCAACATGCCTGGCAGCCGTTTGCAGCAATTGTAGCAATTGTAGTAGTCTTATCCGCCGTAGCTGAATTTACCGGCTTTTCTCTTCGCGATATGTTATCAAAAACCCCTCTGGTACCAGACATCACCTGTACCATGGAATATCCGATCAAGGCTGAAGAGGATAAGGTTTTCCGCGATAAGCACAACCCAGATATCATTATCAGTAACAATGGCCCCGTGTCCGCATTATCAGTTTCGGGGAATGTTAATGTCTATAAGTACAACTCCCAAAAGGATGCAATCACCCAATACGCCTATCAAGTCATGAAAAACTTCGAACATGCCTTCTCTAAAGAGGAATTGAAGCCTTTCGAAGATCTGAGACACCCAACCATGGGGACGACCAGCGAAAACATCCTGGCCGTCTATATCATCGATGTGGTTTTCCATATCGGAACTGAAATGGAGCGGTTTGAACGGGAATTCCGTTTCTTTGTTGAACATAAAGAAATCAGCGATGAAGCCCAGTTTAAAAAGGATAGCCGCTATGCGCACATCATGCAAAAACTGGGTGATGTCGATTTGTCCACTTGGACAGGAGGATTAAAGTTCAAAGCCACCGCTGCAGCCGAACATACGTGGTTTGCTGAGGTTGAAAATTGGTATGGTGCAAGAAAAGGCGAAGACGGCAAGGTCACAATCCTTGGACTCCCCAAGGGTCAAGGCCCCTCGAAACAGGCTGGGTATCCGTTCCTCGAATTGAAGCCTCATCCGTTCAAAGCCACTGGGCTCCACATCAAGGCTGAAATCGTTGATGACCATGTCGAAGTCAAAACGGCATTTGCCGTGACAAATACAGGAGATGCTGCTGCCTTGGTCACAGAAGACGGGTTCGAGATTGTTAAAACCATTGAGCCAGGCCAGACAACGTATTATACCAAGACTGTTAACGTTGGCAGGATGCCGGGAAATGAGCAGCCACTGGAAAATGTAATCAAATCTATCGATGAATCAGAGGTGGCATTCGAGATCCAGTTTAGCATCAATTACCGGCCTGCCAATGACAAGGAACAGTTCCTTAAGGTTACTGGGCATTATAACATTGGGAAACATAAAGTCACTGAGGTCGCAAAGGTGAAGAAGTCATGATCAAGCCAGACTTGATCGGTACTCACTAAAGAAAAAATAACCACGGTTTTCAGCGGATCGCGAGGACCATGCGCCCGCTGAAACCGGCCGAACCCCGCAGTAAGATGCAAAGTTAGGCGCAATTAGATTGGCATTTTCTGATAAAACATGACGGTAAGAAATTATTTTTTAACAGTTTGAATTAAAATAAAAAATAATTCA
>JAFDAE010000463.1 GCA_019314005.1 Deltaproteobacteria bacterium
GATAGCCCCTACATGACTGCCGGACTCATTCAGCAGTTGACCCGTGCCGGTGGGCTCATCGAAGATGTTACCGGAGCGTTCACCGAAATTGCCTTGAAAGCGGCTCTCCGCGAAAGTACCAAGAACGGAACCCAGACTGACATCTTCTTGTCAGCTGCCAATAAGGATATTTTCAACGGTTTCAACGGCGCGTCATCTGCCGTTACCATCAACACAGACAAGGGTAATACCGAGGCTGGCTTTTACGTTGATACTTACAACTATGAAGGTATGATTATGAACGTCAAAATGGACCTGAGTGTCCCCGATGACGTTGTTCCTATCGTGAATATCGGCAAGTGCAAAAAGGGCTGGAAAGCAAACGATGCCCTGGCCTATCACGATGAGACTCCCCAGTCCTCCCGTGAATTCCGTAGCTCCTTCAACGGATCTTACGGTATCGCTATCGAAGATGTAGGGTACGAACACACCATTCTTACCAACCTCACCACGTAATCCACCGGGGCGGGTGAAATACCCCGCCCCTTTTTCCAATCAATATTGAAGGTAAAAAATATGCCAGACCCAACCGAAAAAGATTTGCAGGACAAATACGAAGCCGAGGCAAAAGAGCTTGGTCTTGAACTCCATGGAAACATGAGTTCTCAAAACATGCTCAAGGCGATCTTTGATTTTAAGGCAGAGCAGGGCGATAAGCCCAAGACCAAGCCCAAAACCAAGAAGTCAGAAGGCCCCAAAGAGCCCTACTGGAAAACCCGTGGCCTCTTGAAGTCCAAAAAGAAGAAATAACCGAAAACCCTTATTGGTGATATTATGGCAAGAAAAAGCATACAGCTAAGAGTTAAAAAGCCACTTCCTAAAAAGAAGATTGCCCTTAATATCACCAATAAGGATAGGGAAAAGTTTAAAAAGGATTAACCATGGGGAGGAAATCAATTCAACTTAGAGTCAAGAGAGGATTGCCCAGGGGTAGGGCTGTGTTAAATATGACGAAACGGGATAGGGACAAAATAGAAAAACCGATTTATAGTTTAGATTTTAGCAAAGTTCAAAATTCAATGTATTTAGGATTCCTTTAAGGGGCAACGATGGAAACAGTCGTAATAAAAGATGGTAATGGGGATCCTGCTCACTGGGCGGTTAGTGGCAAGGGCACCAAGGAAGATCCTTATCTCCCTATCCAGGACGTAAACGTCCAAGACCAAACAACACGCCCTTTGTTTCTCCCGTTTACTAAAGACACAGGAGTTGTCACTGGGCTAACCGTTGAGCCTACCGCTGGCGTTACAAGGGTGTTGAATGTCGTAAGTTCGGCAGGCTGGAGCGTCACCGATGGCATCGGGGTATTTAGCGGTGACGATTCAGGAAGCTTTTTCTTTGGTACTATCATTGCCGTAGACGCTGGCGGTGCTAACGAATTAACAGTTGATTCACCGATTGATTACGCATTTCCTACAGCAACAACGGGAGTAGTTCAATTGAGCTACGATATGAATGTTGACGGAAGCGCCACTCCTCAAATATTTCAGGTTCGCGGTGCCGATGCTTTCAACGTTGATGTCACCCGTATACTCATTACTATTTTAACAGAAGGTGCGGTTGATTTTAACGGTTTTGGAGATGCGTCTACAGCCTTACCAAACGGTCTTGTTTGCCGTCGCGTTAATGGCGTCATTGAAAACCTTTGGAATGTCAAAAGAAACATAGGATTCGCAAACATTGCATATGATCTAACGCGATATGCAAAACTAAACCCTCAAGATGTGGACGGGTTGGTTATGCGATTAACTTTCGCCGGACCAAGTAAAATGGGCGTTGCCGTTAGGCTAAAAGGCGCTAACGATATGTTACAGTTAATCAATCAAGACGTTTTGACTTTGCTTGGCCCATATGGAATTGTTAGTATGACCGCGATGGCAGAAGGTCACGTAGTTCAACCGTAAAGGATATCGATGACCTCAAAATCAACTCAAAAATGGTTCGTAATGGACAAGGGTTTCTACGTCATAGGCGCATTAATCAGCGCCATATATTTCGGCATATGCGCCGACATAAAAGATATAAAGAAAGACATAAAGCCCATAGGTGTAATGGATCGGGATATCGAAATCAACGCTGAAAGAATCGAAGAAAACTCAGAGGATATTGCAGAAGCTCAAAAAAAAGAGATGGCGATTTCTAACAGGGTCACCATACTAGAAAATCAATTAAGCAGAAGTGTCGCGGGGAATCCCGGCAAGGTTCCAGGCGCAAAGTCTAAGGCGCAATTCATAGTCTAATGCCATCAGTCCAAGATTTAGCCATCAGCGAATTACTCGCATCTCTTCGGGGTGCAGGGTTTCGCGCATATAATGGCATAAAGAATCATCATACAGGTAGACGACCTGCCACACGGTCATATATCGAGGT
>JAFDAE010000464.1 GCA_019314005.1 Deltaproteobacteria bacterium
GGGATGTTAGGGTCACTTGGGTTGTACCATGTGTTGGACTGGCGGTCCCCAGAGTAGTACACACGGAGCGGGTGGTCGATGTCCCCTGCTCCCCATATCCTATTGGTAAACTCTGTGGTGAACCTCATATCCGGGGCATCAGTAAGGCGTTCCACTTTCCCCGCGTTGTATTCGTATAGCTCAGTAGCCCTAGAGTTCTCCGAGTAGTTGCACACAATAGTGTTGCCCCTAAATTTGGAGAATCTTGTGATCTTCTTTGTAAGCTCAGCAATCGGTCGCCATATTTCCCTAAGCCCGTAGTCATACCAGAGGTACCTCTCACTGGCCATCAGCAAGCTATTAACGTCTGCTTGTGACGATGTTTTGAGATCTCGCACCGTAGCTAAGTCAGAGATGGTAGGCGGGGTGAACGTATCATGAAGGCTTGTATCTGCAGAGTCCTTAAGCATGATGCTGGACATTGTTACAACGTAGGGGTCATCCCCCATAGTTGCCGTACTAACCGCAGTAATGTTTACGAATGAGTCAGACGTAGAGAACACCGCAGGTATAGCTATCTCATGGGCTACTTTGGTACCATCTATATACACGGACGCATCTTGTCCAGCGGTCACCAGTATATCTACCCTATGCGGGTTACCATCTACAGCTAAGGACGATCCGGCAAATGTTACGTATGAGGATTCGCCGTAGTACCCTATACCATCTGAACGTATAGACAGCCTAACTGCTCTGTCTTCCACTGTAGCCATGTCAAATGTTACGGAATCATCTTCTACTAGATTCTTTACTAATAGTATAAAGGATATGGATACATCTGAGTGGAACCCTCCCGTAGGGTTGAACCTCTCCTCCCCCTTCAGCGCCCTGCTTGCCGTAACCGATCCGGGGCCGTCCTCTACTGTTGATTCCCACCCAGACAGCACTAGAGCACCATGGTCGTAAAGCGCGGATATAGAAGACCCAGATATTTCGAGATCCCCCCAGTCCTCCGCGTTCAAAAACAGCATCTTGGATACTTCTTCATCCACAGACGCATCGGGAGGGGTTGGCTCAGAAACCTGCGTACCCCACTGCACGAACGATGGGCGCTTTGCCAGCACCTTATCCTCGTTAGCGTACAGCCCCTCCACTTCCCACAGTTGGGTTTCATCTATCACATCCCTGCCCGCAGACAGGTCCAGCCCAGATGTTTGTGCGCTGCCGCCGACATGCATCTTCTTGTCTCTTAACTGAGCCATGCATTACCTCCTGCGGTACGCGCCAAGTTTATTGCCCCTGACACGTAGACGCATCCTATCCCGCGAGTTGTTTGGGTTGCTACCCACCCGCATAGCCTCCTTGAGAGAGTCCTGCGAGGTCTGCATTGCCACCTGTGAGTTCTCCACATCCCGCTGCAGCTTGGCGATCACGCTGTCTGCAATGTACATGACGTACTTATCTGGGTACAGGATGGGGTCTGCGTCTGCGGTGAGGGTAGGGTGGTCTGCCTGATAGTCGTACTCTAAAGCATACTCAGCATCTGATACCTTATCAAAGTGAACCTGCTTGTTGCCACTGGAGTCCAGCCCGTGTATGGTAAAATACTCCGGTTCATTTTGGAGCAGGGTTAAACCATTGGCCGACCGGATGGCCCGCATCTCCGTGGGGTCCACTTCCCTGATCTCTGTACCAGTAGATAGGTTCACCATCTTTCCCGACAACAGCATATCAAGATCGGAGGGTAACGAGTACCTGTCCTGCCCGATCACCGCAGTCTGCAGCGTAACATCTTCGTCACGCCATGGGGTTTCAAGAGTTACGTTTTCCAGATCTACATACGTAGCAATCCTGTATACAGTTTTGTAGGAGCCTACCTGTATTAGCTTACCAACATCTGTTGATGCAAAGACCTCTTCAGTGGAGGTTAGTTCCACAGACCCATACGTTATTGCGCAGTACGCCCCAATGCTCCTAGGGGCAGTCTTCATAACCTCACCATCAGCACGCAACTCAGGCCACGTCTTATCGTTCTGCATAGACGATATGATGGTGTTCGAGATAATGAGGATCTTCTCCCCTTCGGTGTCCAACGTAGCAATACCAGTCTGGGTGCCCCAGCCTAGCTGCCCGGATACTAGATTAATAAAGTCCAGTGCAATCATTACTTCGGACCCCCTTCAAGTGCTGACAGTTCCCCGCCAACAGACGGGATGCCCGGTGCAGCCTGCTCTGGCGAGATACCCTGCTG
>JAFDAE010000465.1 GCA_019314005.1 Deltaproteobacteria bacterium
CCTGAGCCTTCTGCTCCCACTCGTGAGCCCCTTCTGTCTCCTTGTCCAAAAGCGCCTTGTTCTGTCGTTCCGTCGCGATGACCTGAACAACCTTCTGCTTTGCCTCTCTCACAGCAGATTCCTGATCTCGAATGGCCTGTTCCAGCATCAGCTCAGGCTTTTCCATTTTATCAATCACCTGGTTGGCTTTGGCTTCGCCTACCTTAAAAATTCTCTTAAAAATACTCATGTGACATCCTCCTACTTCATATAGCCCGACAGAAGCTCTTCGACCTTGTCAACGGCCAGCTCCAAAGCGTCGAATACGGAAAGCACTTCATTCTCGTCGAGATTTGACGTTTCTCTGCTCTCAACCAGAACCAGTCTGGGATCGTCGGTGTTGGTGCTGTTGATTCCCAAGCTCACAGGAAGAATCTCTGTGTTGAGATCGAGCAGCTTGAAATAGAGCTCTTCGCTGGCAATCTCTGAGATGTTACCCAAATCGACTTCGAAATAAATGGATTTTTCCGCTACGTTGAGAAAAACCGGGAGCTCACCAGAGCGATTAACTCTGAGAATATTGTCTGTAACTTGCTCTACAAAAAAATCGTTGCTCTGCAGGAACTCCATTAATGGGGTTTCCAGCTCATTCCTAATGGTAATTTTTTCCATCATACCTCCTCCTCCACATGAAAATGTCTAAAAAAAGATCACCGTACCCCAGCAGGGACTGAAATAGTAGGGATCATAATAGTACTCATAAACCTCATAGCCGTCATCTTCGACACGGACCTTCGCCTTTGATTCCTCATGATCTTGCCCTTCCTCACCAGCGGCCTCGTCTCTATCGCCGTAAAGCTCGGTCTCCTTCTTCTTGAGCTCCATACTGAGCCTCGCACCCTGGCTTATCACGTCCTTCATTACCGCTTCACCGGAGATTTCCGATCCATCGTCGTCCGCATAGCCCAGATCGTCAACACTGAGAGCTGTATTGCAAACCTCGAGTATCTCATCCCACACCGAACCAAGGAGAAGATCGAACTGCCATCCCTCGGAAGTCTGACCGAACCGTCCTTCGTTCAAAAAGCTCATAAATACGATCTCCACCGGGTTCAGCTTTTTAAACTCGGCAACCGTCACCCGCAGATCCTCCAACCGCTCCTCACTGATATAGCTGCGCCACTTGCCCTCCTCATCCACGTCCTCATGATCGTACTCGAAGTATCGTTCAAAGGCAAACTCTCCACTGCCCAGGTCCACAACGCTGTAAATATCGTAGTGTCTCAGAAAATCGTGATACCTTCGCATGAATCTGAGCAGCACCTCTCGTCCCTTATCAGTGGGAACATACTTTTGATTTTCCTCTATCTCGATGGACTCCTTGGCCATCAGATACTCCAGAATAAGTTCCAGATCCTGATCGTTGTCCTCAAGAAAGATGGGAATGCTCATAGGGGTGTTGATCATCTTTTCCAGAAGATAGGCGGAGGCAAACTGCTTTTTCTGGTCGTCAACGACAGTGTAGCCCTTTGGCATAATCAGACAAATGATGCGTTCAAAAGGAAGGCGATCGCAATAGCAGCGCCTCCCTCGATAAGAGCTGCTCCCCAGTTGCGGTCGGCTTGAATCTCGCTGTTCAGGTTTTTACCCGGAAGGATGATCTTGTCTACAAGAACACGTGTGATCAAAAGAAGGATGGCTCCCTCTACAAACCAGATAGCAAAAATGATGAGCGAATCGGTTTTCTCGATGGCGCTGGAAAGGATGACACCTACGGCAGCCAGGTTTAATCCAAAAGCAATCCCGGCTGCAGCGTTGTCTCGTTCGATCTCCCCGTGGATGTCATAGGAAGTGATCTTCTGATAAAAGACACCAAACAAAACAAAAGCCAGCTGGGCAAGAACGAAAAATACAACTGTACTGATGATATCCGAAAGCCAATGCAGCTCCTCACCAAAAATTACGGCTTTGATGATAAAGGCTGTGCCAATGTAGGTTCCAAACTGGACAGCGCCGGTGCCTACGTTCTTGTCATCGATGATCTCCTTGATGTTGTTAAAGCGGCTGAGTATCAATTTATCGTTGATCACTCGTGACACGATAAGAAGACCGATGCCAATGATGCTCCAGATAACAGTCTCCAGAAGTTCGTAGCCTACAACAACCAGACGTTGGCTGAAAGAGAGTTTTTCCACAGCTTCCGCGAAAAGAGATGTTGCTTCTGTCAACACTCCCAGGATGATGATAGAATGTCCTGACCTGTAAGTTGTTCATCGATACTGTAGGGTGTCGTCCAATCATTGAGCTTCTTACCGATCCATAAAACAATGAACACCGCAACAAGGTATACGATCGCTTCCCAACTGATATAGTCGAATATCTCGTCCACGGTGATGTATGCCTTGAAATGCTCTGCAAAGTCAAAATTCATTTTTTACTCCTCGCCCTCGCTATTTACCGGAGCCGAACGAGCTTCTGCTTCGCGTTGAGCTCCGAGTGGATCCGAATCCGCCCGATCTGGCAGCTTTGCTCGGATTCCTTGACTGAAAAGACTTTTGAGTTGCCGTTGGATTTCTCAACCTCTGTGTTATGCCCTTACTGGCTGTTCTTCCCTTGTTGGGATTGCTGAGCCCCGTCTTGGAAGCCATTCTCGACGAAGAGGCTGCCAACAGGCACATAGCTCCTGTAATATCCGGGATAGTATCCCCGGTACCAGGGTGACATATAGTAGCCATGGGGCCTCATCAGATAGCTCCACATCAGAAACGAGCCTATCGGATGATAGCCGTGGTAATAGTGGCCCGAACCGTAGATCTGTTCATTGCCCCTAACCTCGATGTCTGCATTGTCGCCCTCTTTGGCGATTTCGATCGAAGCGATTTCCTGAGATTCACCATCGGCCGGCTCAACGGTGCGGGAGAATCCGTAGGCATCCTTCTTGTTGCCGTACTCGGCAACACTGATAAAGTCGACCTTACCATCCTCGGTCAAATCGAGGTTATTGATGCCTCCCGGATCATTCAGCTGCTTCTCCAGGTCCTCGGCGCTATTCACCTTTTTCACGACCTCGGTAAGAGACTTCAAATCCAATCCTTCGGCTGCATCAGAAACCACCGCCAAGCTCACCGCAGTTTGGGAGCGGTTGGCGTTGATA
>JAFDAE010000099.1 GCA_019314005.1 Deltaproteobacteria bacterium
AAAATCGGAGGGAATTGATTATGGCGAAAAGGTTATGGAAACCTTCGGAGGAAAGAATTAAAAATACAAACATGTATAGATTTATGAATTTCATTAATGAAAAATACAACTGTAATTTTACTGAATACTCTCATCTTTATCAATGGTCTATTGAAAATATTCCTGAATTTTGGGTGGCGATGTGGGAATTTAGTGATATAAAAGCGTCAAAGCACTATGACCAAATAATTGATGATATTGCTAAAATGCCCGGTGCCAGGTGGTTTTCAGGGGCGCGGCTCAATTTTGCCGAAAATCTTTTAAGATACAGAGATGATAGGACTGCTCTTATCTTTAGGGGAGAAGATCAGGTTGCCGACACAATGACCTATGGCGAGCTTTACGATGAAGTAGCTCGCGTTGCCAAATCTTTGAGAGCCGCCGGTGTTCAGATCGATGATAGGGTTGTCGGCTTTATGCCCAATATGCCCCAAACTATTATCGCCATGCTTGCTGCCACAAGCATTGGCGCTGTCTGGTCTTCCTGTTCCCCTGATTTTGGCATAAAGACCGTTCTTGATCGATTTGGACAGGTTAAACCCAAGGTTTTATTTACAGCCGATGGATACTTTTTCAAGGGAAAACGACTGGATAGTCTTGATCGTATCTCAAAAATTATAAAAGAGATTCCTTCCATTGAAAAAATAGTGGTCGTACCGTACACTGAAAAAAAACCGGATATCAGTGGACTATCCAATGCAATTCATTACAAAGAATTTCGATCTTCAGAGTCCAATCTGGAAATTAAATTTGAACAACTCCCTTTTGAACATCCCCTTTACATCATGTACTCGTCCGGCACCACCGGACTACCCAAATGCCTAGTTCAAAGCGCAGGGGGGATTCTCATCAATCATTTAAAAGAACACATCCTTCATACCGATTCAAAAAGAGAGGATACGATCTTTTACTATACAACTTGCGGATGGATGATGTGGAACTGGCTTGCAAGTGCTTTGGCAGTTGGCGCCAAGCTGGTTCTTTTTGACGGCAATCCCTTTTATCCGGATCCGGGAGTACTCTGGAAGATAGCCCAGGATGAAAAAATCTCTATATTCGGCACAAGTGCAGGATATATTGCCGCCCTTCAAAACGCCGGTATAAAGCCTGGCAAGGCATATGACCTCTCTTCCCTTAAGACAGTACTTTCAACAGGCTCACCGCTTTCCGTAGAAGGTTTTGAGTATATTTACAGGGAAGTTAAGAAGAATCTTCAGCTATCCTCTATTTCCGGAGGTACGGATCTTAACGGCTGTTTCGCCCTTGGGAATCCCATAGGTCCGGTCTATGCCGGCGAACTGCAGTGCAGAGGGCTGGCCATGAAAGTTGAGGCGTTTGATGAAAACGGAAAAACGGTCGTTAACCGGCAAGGTGAACTGGTTTGTACGGCGCCTTCCCCCTCCATGCCCATTTGTTTCTGGAATGATCCCGACAACAAAAAATATCACGATGCATACTTTGATGTATACCCGAATGTCTGGTGTCACGGTGACTATATTATCATTACCGAACGTGGCAGTGTAATCATTTATGGGCGGTCGGATGCCACCTTGAATGCCGGTGGTGTGAGAATTGGAACCGCTGAAATCTATCGCCAGGTGGATCGTATACCCGAAGTGGAGGATTGCGTTGCTGTTGGGCAGAATTGGAGAAATGACGTGCGTGTTGTCCTATTTGTTAAAATGGCTGCAGGATATGAGCTGACCGCAGATCTAAAAAATAAAATCAAAATGGCGATTCGTACCAATGCTTCTCCGCGACATGTTCCGGCATTGATCCTGTCAGTTCCGGATATTCCATATACTCACAACATGAAAAAGGTCGAACTGGCGGTCAAGAAAGTTATTCATAACCAACCGGTGCTTAATAAAGACGCTCTCAGTAACCCGGAAGTACTCGACTACTACATGAATATTAAAGAGTTGCAAGAGAGATAAAGAAATGTAAGTCGGGGCTGCTGGTAAACGGCAAGAATTCCTTCTTTATTTTAAAATGGCTGGGAAGGTTTCTACAATTGGATTTGGCGCCATTGATTTTAACTTTAACAAAGGAGAAAAGTATTATGAAAAGAGGAGACTTGATTCGAGAAAAAAGGAAAAGTCGGTTTATCTATTTTATGATGGTGTTAAGTTTTGTTGCAATTTTTACTTTGAGCAGCACTAATGCGTGGGCGTTTATTGATTTTGTCAGGATTATTGGTTATAATGCTGATTCTTTGGGTCGGGGAGGCACTTCGATTGCTGTTGGGGACGGTCCGAGTGATATGAATGTTAATCCGGCAGTTATTAGTAAGGTGCAGGGCAATAGTCTCGAAACAAATCTTTTTATTCTAGTCCCGACTCTGGACTATGAGTATGATGGTACTGGTGGTCAAACACATACTTCTCATGACAAGGACACATTATTGGTGGCACCAGGTATGAGTTTTAATGGTAAAATTGATAATTCCCCCTGGTCGTGGGGTTTATCCCTGGCAGCCCCGGATGCTATTGCATCAGATTACACGATTCAATCGAAGTACTTTGGCCCTGTAAACGGTTATGCAAAATACCTTCATTTAAGATTATCGCCAGGCATAGCATACCAAGTATCTCAAAATCTTTCGGTAGGTGCAAGATTAGGGATTGATAACGAGACATTTGATTTAAGGATGCCCCTTGGTCTCGCTTATCTTGACATTGGACAGTGTAATGGATTTGGTTTTTCTGGAGCAGTAGGGATTTTGTATAAACCCATAGAAAAATTGAGCATAGGCCTTTATTATGAAAGTCCTTCTTATATGCAAGATTTGGAGAGCCGGGATGATGATGGATACATCGGTCTGATGACCCCGGGAGGCAGGGTGAATTTTTCGAATCTTGATGTAGATGTAAAAGATTTAAATAGTCCTCAAAATTTTGGTGTTGGTATAGCGTGGACTCCTTCGCCTGCGTGGAGATTTAGCGCTGACGTAAAATATTTCGACTGGGATAAAGACTGGGATGAAATAGAGGTAAAATTCAGCGGTTCGGGTGCTGCGGCTCTGAAGGCTGCGGGTCTACCTACAACGTTGAAAGTGCCGCTTAATATTGACGACCAGGTTACATTTGGTGTGGGCGCGGAGTACTTTTTTGGTGAGATTTACAAGTTGTCTCTTGGATATCACTATAACAATAATGCTATGAATGATAATTCATATATTCCCTACGCACCTGCTGCCGTGGACCACACAATGACATGTGGTTTTTCTGTCAGGCCGGCAAAGAATGTGAAACTGAGTATTGCGTATATGTATTCGATATTTGCTGATATGGATGCCAGTGATTATCACGGCTTTGATAAATCTTTAGAGAAACAATTGGGCCTTCCTCAGGGGGCTCTTGATAGCGAGTTGAACGGTTCAAGTGTAGAATACGATGCGCACGCGCTACAGCTTTCTGTTGTTGTTTCCTGGTAAAAAAGCATATTTCGAGAGGGGGTTACCCTCTTTGAATTAAATTGAAGATAAACTTGAAGAGCTTGGGCCCCAGGGATGGAGATGCGACGTAAAAGAGATTTGTTGGTTCACTACTGCTTCTGAAAGGCAATGTGACAAGGCTAATAATTTTATGATGTTAGGGGATGGAAGAAGTGAGATGAAGCAGGTAGTCAAAACGATTTGCCAGATGTGTTATTTTCATTGTGGTCTGGACGTAACTGTGAAGGATGGACGTATCACTAAAGTTGAGGGCATGAAGGAAAGCCCTGTTAATCGGGGGCGCCTTTGTGCAAAAGGTCTCTCGTGTGCGCAACTATTAACGGATCCCATGAGACTCAAGAGGCCTCTTAGGCGCGTCGGGGATAGGGGCTCCGGAAAATGGGAAGAGATCACATGGAATCAGGCCCTCGATGAAATTGCTGAGAAGTTACTCCATATTAGAGAGAAATTTGGACCTGAATATGTCGGCTACTACCGGGGGCAGGGGTCAGGATGGGTAACCAATTTTAACTATGTATGGAGGTTCATGAATTCCTGGGGCTCTCCAAATCTATTTACTCACGGACACCTTTGCTTTGTGCCGAGGGCTATAGCCCATAAGGCTACCTTCGGTGGTTTTCCTGAGCCAGATTATGAACACACAAACTGCATAATGCTGGTGGGACATAACCCGGTCTATACCTCTCCTGTGAACTACGGGCCAAGGATCATCTGGGCAAAAGAACGGGGAGTGAAACTGATTGTTGTGGACCCACGATTTACCAATACGGCATCCAAAGCCGATCTATATTTGCAGAATCGTCCGGGTACAAGCGGGGCACTGATTCTGGCCATGATTCAAGTGATTATTGATGAGAGCCTTTATGATGAAACATTCATAAAGCAATGGACCGTGGGGTTCGATCGTGTTAGGGAATTTGTCCAGGATTATAAGCCGGAAAAAGTGGAGGAGATCACGTGGGTCCCTGCGTCCGGAATTCGGAATGCCGCCCGGATGATCGCCACTATCAAGCCTTCGGTTATCGTGGATGGGAATGGTCTTGATCAGCATACTAACACAGTTCAGACGGTGCGGGCGACCTCTATTCTGCGGTCTTTACTCCGTACTGTCCAGGAAAAGGGGGGAAGTATAATGCTTCCCCCATTGCCTTTTGTGGATGTCCAGAGAAGAGGTTCACAACCATTCGATTTCTATGACAAGTCGGTTTGTCAATATCCTCTTTATGCCGCCGGTGCTTTCGGTCTGACAGGCGTGGAGATGATAGACTCGATTGCCACGGAGAAGCCCTTCGGAATCAAGGCCGTTATTGTGCAGGGCGGAGATCCAGTTGCAGTGCTCTCCGATACCAAAAAGGTACGGGAGACACTGAAAAGACTGGACCTTCTGGTGGTCCATGACCTTTACCCAATCGCCACATCTGAAATCGCTGATTATATCCTTCCTGCTGCCAGTTTTCTTGAGCGGGATCTGATCTTGAATTATCGATATCGCCCGGCAGCTGATATCAACCTTATTGCTATGCAGAATAAATGTGTTTCACCGGTGGGGGAGAGCAGGTCAGACCTTGAGTTTATCTTCGCGTTGGCCCGCCGCGTTGGCTTGGGAGAATATTTCCCGTGGGAAAAGATCACTGATGCGTTTGACTGGGAGCTTGAGCCCAATGGTATCAGTGTTTCGTGGCTTCGTTCCCACCCTGGTGGATATGTCCGAAAATACTCCCCCGAAGAGATTTATAGGACTTACGAAAAGGATGGGTTCCCAACCCGCTCCAAAAAGATTGAGCTTTTCGCATCGAGTTTTGAAGAGCAGGGTATTGATCCACTGCCCAAATTTGTGGAACCCGCGGATAGCCCTGTCTCAAGACCGGACCGTGCAAAAGCATACCCACTTATTTGTTCAACCGGACTTAAACTGGGAATTCATACTCATACCCAGTTCCGAACCCTTCCGTCGATCAGAGAGATAGAACCAGAACCGTTTGCCGAAATTCATCCTCTCACTGCGGCAGAATTAGGGATCAGTGAGGAGAGTTTGATTCTGGTGGAATCACCAAAAGGTTCCATGAGGGTCCGGGCTCGACTACGTTACAGTATCCACCCCCGTGTGTTGGTTATAACACACGGTTATGGAGAGCCGTATGCTGGAAGCTTCGACCTACCCAACCTCATTACTTCAGAGGAAGAGCGGGATCCTGTTGTCGGAGCTACATCAACTCGGTCTTTTTTGTGTCGTGTGAAAAGGGTGGAGGGCTAAAAAGAAGATGTGTAGACAGATAGGACTGATTGCCAATCTTGATCTTTGTATGGGTTGTTTTGCATGTGAGGTGGCCTGTAAACAGGAGCATGGTTTGTCTGAAGGAAAGATGGGCTTGAGTGTTGTGACTATAGGACCCTATGAGGTTGAAGGGGGGTTGGCCATGGATTTTGTTCCCACTTCTCTGGATGGGTGCGATCTTTGTTCCGAGCGCAGGGCGTGGGGAGATCGACCTTTCTGTGTCCAAGTCTGTCCCACCAAGGCCCTTGCGCTGCAAACCGGAGACGAGGTATTGAAGATATTGCTGGGCAAGGGTCGGTTTCACCTATGCAAAATTAGAGATACAGGGTGAGCTAAGGTTAAAATAAGCGTGTATTAAACGGCAATGCTCCCAATTACACTCAACCATTATTTCATTTTTGACTTTACATTTGTTGGATTTTATGATTTGAGAAATTTGTGAGCTCTGTTTCCCAGAGGAAATAAATGTTATCAAACATTGATAGGTTCCAACGCCACATTGATTACTTGCGAGTTTCTATTACGGACTGGTGTAATCTGAGATGTGTATACTGTCGGCCCCAGGGTAAATTCCAAAAACTCCAGCATGAGGAAATTCTTTCATATGAGGAAATCATTTCGCTCAGTCAAGTTGCGATCGGCTCAGGGATTCGGAAAATAAGAATTACAGGTGGCGAACCCCTTTTAAGACAAAATGTTATTTGTCTTTGCCGGGAATTAGCCAGGATAAAAAATTTAGAGTCACTGACTATAACAACCAATGGTGTCTTACTAAAACATTTTGCTTTGGAACTAAAGAAAGCTGGGGTTAAGAGAATCAATGTAAGTTTGGATACTCTGGATCCAACAAAATACAAGAAAATAACAGGAAAGAATTTTTTTCATAGGGTATGGGGTGGTATAGAGGAAGCTCTTTCAGTCGGATTTTGCCTTGTAAAGATAAACGTTGTCGTTATGCGAAACGTAAATGGAGATGAGATAGAAGATCTATCGAAACTGACGTTTAAGTACCCGTTTCATGTGCGTTTTATAGAGCTTATGCCTTTTCTAGAGAAAAATGGACCGGCAAGTTCAAATTTTATGGCTTCAGACGAAATCATGAGACGTCTGCAAAATGTTGGTGAAATTTATCCCGTATCGTCGGTGAATGTAAACGGACCCGCCGTTCATTTTCAATTCGCCGGAGCTCTTGGAAAAATTGGGCTAATAAGCCCCATGAGTCACCATTTTTGCCCGACATGCAACCGCCTCAGACTGACAGCTGATGGAAAGCTACGAGCTTGTCTTCTTTCTGATATAGAAACTGACATAAAATCAGCGCTCCGAAATGGCGCTTCAAATTGTGAATTGAGAGCAATATTCAGAAAAGCCATTGAAAGTAAACCCAAAAGTCACATGCTTATTGATCATAAAATTCCTGAGAATCCTCTTCTTCGTTCAATGGTTGCAATAGGGGGCTAAAAGTTGATCACAGGATGCGATTAGCAGCTTGGTCACCGGTCGCATTATGTTTAAGACAAAGGAACAATACAGAAGAAAAAGGTGAAAAGATAATGATAAAAAGACAACATGGCTCACAGGGTATAAAACAACGTGAAAAGATTATACATAAGGCTGCCATACTGATGGATAAAAAAGGTTACAATGGTGTATCAATACAAGATATTGCCGACCTTGCGAAAATACACAAGAGCACGTTTTATCATTACTTCAGAAGTAAGTCAGAATTATTACAAACGGTTTTGGAAAAACCTGTTGAGGAAATCCTAGAAAGAATGAACAAGATTATTAATGATTCGAACTTATCGGCCAGAGAAAAATTGC
>JAFDAE010000466.1:0-634 GCA_019314005.1 Deltaproteobacteria bacterium
ATAAGCAGGTCATTTCTTAGCCTTTTCGAGCGATTCTATCCGCCATTATGGAAGTGTCTTTTCTCTGCTTCCAGGCACGATATTCATGGAGCAAACCAAGGCCGACACTTAATGGAACGATAAACAAGAGAGGAGTAACGAGTATGATCATTGGGATACCCACAATTAATCTAATACACATGCCCAATATTGTATAAGACAATCCGGATCTGATCTGGAAACGCATCATCGCCTCTGGATAAATGATGATGAATAAATACGACCAACCAAACCAGTTGACTATGCCGGCAAAAATGGCATATATCACAATAAGAGTGCGGATGACCGAATCAGTTGAATTCTTCACAGTTATCCTCTCCTTTCCACCCAATTTATTTAGCTGGCTTTTTTTCTCTTCTCAAATAAACTAACGCTACCCTTATACACTCCGCCGTCGCCGGGCACACCAGCCCCCTTATGGGGCCGTCCAAATCAACTTGGCATTCTCATCTCTCACAGCAAGCCCCACCGGCTTATCATCATTGGACACCACCAGCATGACACGGGGTTGTTCATTCTCGTCACACAGCACAAGCTGCGGCCCGTTCTTGAGCATCACCAGCACGGCACGTCTCATACCGTTCTCATCGCTCAT
>JAFDAE010000466.1:670-2896 GCA_019314005.1 Deltaproteobacteria bacterium
GCCGAGAGCGAGGCACGGGACTTGCCGTTCTCGCCACTCAGAATCAGCTTCGATCCTTCCTCGCTCATGACCATCATGATAAGGGGCCTGCCGTTCTCACCGCTCATCATCAGACACGGACTGTTCTTGCCCATACCCAGCGCGGCACTCTCCTCGCCTATGCCCAACACGGCACGGGCCTTGCCGTTCTCGTCCTCAACAATGAATCGCTTTGCCCGCACCGTCTCTGGGTCAAAGGTCTTCGAGATGACCCAGGCCCCCAAAGATAGGATTATGCAGGCTATGAGACAGCAGTTAAACCATCTTACACGAGCCAATTGCCTTTCCATCTTTTTCATTCTTTCGTCAGTTGACATAATCGCTTCCTTTTTGTATTGGATGTTTAGTTCCCCCAACTGTGGCGTGCCGCCGTCGCCCTGTTCGTTCGGCGTACTTTGGTCCCTCTCCTCTGTTACGGCAGTTTGACCTTTCATAGTTTTCTCTTGTTCTGCCACTACTTCCCTATTTGGAATCTCAGTATCAATATTATCGTCAGTAGATTCAGTATCACCAAACTGCTTTTCCAGCCTAATCATACATGCTTTACAAATAACCTGGCCGTAGTAGGAGTAGGAGTCTTCAGGGACTCCGATTTCCCGTCCACAATTTTGGCAGTTCTTTCCTGTCATGCTACGATTACCCTGATTGTTAGTACAACAACCATACCAAAGCCTATGTGAAAGCGATTTCGATGAAAATGACAGGGCCTCCTTGCATCATGGTTGTTACCCGCTGGATTCAATATACATCTTCAATAGGTGAGAATCAAGAAAAAACCTTGTGGTTTGGGGCTAAAATATGTAGGATTACGTATATACAAAACAATCGGGACGGCAGGCCGTACACCTGCCAAGCGGTTTGGAGTTAATGTTGCACACCTGTCCGGCATTGACTCCAAACTGACCCGAAAAAAGGACAGGTGAAAAATGGCAAATCTATTCAGTTTTTTTGATCCGGAAGATAGAGAGAGGGCTGAAAGACAATTCGAACAGGATTGTCAGCAAAATCTTCATCAATTACGACTCTGGGAGATTTCAGATAAGTGGAATAAGCTACATAAATTAGCCAATAAAGGCTTACAAGAGGCCAACAAACGGAATAGAGGAAAACGGTGGCCGATTTTAAATAGTATAGAAGAAACTGACCACAAGGATTTGCCACAATTGGTTTGTATTCTGTTTGCTTTTGCAGATTATTATCAGCAATTGCAGGGCCTGGACGAATACGAGGAACCTTTGATTAGTCCCGAAATGCGAGTCGAGTTTGAGGATGTAATCAGCGAACTACGCAAGTATGTGACATTTCTTTTCGGTCCGGAAGATGAAGTTGATACATTTACGAGGATCATGGTCGAAGTTAAAAAAGGCATTGGAACTGATGCTAAAAAAACTGGAAAGCGGAAAAAAAACTGTGCGGAAAAAAACTCAAAATGCAATGTCCAAAAGAAAAATACGTGTAGCCTTTGGTGATGATATAAAGAAACGATTCACCTTCAATGAAGCGCAGGCTTTTTTTGACCTTATGGACTTGGATTTACCGTCAGGCGAAGCTGTTTCGATTTTGAAAAAGCTTGTGGACTCATTCGGTGAAGTTGTTAAACATAATGAGTTAGACAAGAATAGCAATCCGAGTAATGCTTCCGATACTCTCAAAGGCCGGATTCTTACTATCAAAAAATCGCTGATACGCAATAAAATACCGTGCAAAATAGAATCGAAACGCGGCGTTGGATATGTTCTCCAAAACAAGTAAACCGGATCACTTTAGCGCACCATAATCTCACCTTAAACTTACTGAACGGTTTTCTCTCATGTGGTAGCTTAAGTCCATTATGAGAAGTAAATCGGTTGACTATTACAATTGTCGGATCGAGAAGCTTAAAGCCACAATTAAAAGATTGCAGGCCGAAAAGCGAATAGCAATTCTGCGCCAACGCGAGAGAGAACTGGCAAGCCGGGTGGATCGGAATGAGTGACACTATCCCAGAAAATATAGTACCCAGGCTTATTAAGCCAAAAGACGCTGCGGGCTATTTGGCGGTGAGTGAAAGAACGCTATGGAAATTATCTCAAAACAATACTATTCCGGTTGTTCGCATGGGCCGGGCTGTGCGTTACGATAGGCAGGACCTTGACGGTTTTATTCAGCGGGCCAAGACGGGGGGCGGAAATGGACAATGAGAAGCTA
>JAFDAE010000467.1 GCA_019314005.1 Deltaproteobacteria bacterium
AAACGCATTAAGTTCTCTGCTAAGAAAAGATTTCATTCGGACGTATTCTTCTATGATGATTAGAAAGAGTGATTTTCTTTTTGTCGGAGGTTGTGACGAGAAATTGCCCGCAAGACAAGATTGGGATTTATGTTTGAGGTTAGCGGAAAAAGGGGCAATCGCGAAGGATTCGAGAACATCCATTTCGTACAGAATGCATTCAAGTCAAATTTCTTCTTCAGGAGAAAAAAAGCTCGTCGGGTATATGTGTATCTTAGAAAAGCATTTTGCTAAATACCATTGTGATTTCAAAACCAAATCTGCCTACTATCAAAACTTGATAAAACTCGCCTTGTTGGCTGGCTTTGTTGGCGCTGGAGACAAAAATCAATTGCCTGATATTGATAGATTTCTGATAAGGTTTGTTTCGAAATTGACTCTCATTTGCAGGGTCCCTCTTATAGGCCATCTTTTTTTTAAACTTTTGAAAAGGACATATTTATTTGCGGGATTAGACTTAACAGATTTGTTGTGAAAAATAGTTAAATGGCGATAATGCTAACGTCATGTGAACTCCACCTTGGGACCAGTGGAATAATATGTGTCCCAAGATTTATAGGCTACCAACGTAAAGCGGGACACTTTCGGTCATTTTGGCTTTATGGAAATTACACAATCAAGCAAAAGATAGGGAGTTGCTAACTGATTGAATTTACAGGCTGTCCCGCCTTACGTTGGTAGCCCAAGTTTGTCAATATGTTCTTGAAGTAAATTATGAATTGATATATACATTTATTGTATTTCTGCAACAAAATATTTGTGTCCGCAATTTCGTGTAATCATTGTCCCACATGCCCTATGTGTCAGTGCCATCAGGAAGATGGCCATTAGAATATTTGGGCGGATAAGCGGGCTTTATCCGAACCCTTTTCCAGGGTTTTTGAATAGGATACGAATAAACAATGAATAAACAAAGATTAGAATATATCGATTTTGCTAAAGGATTTGCAGTTCTTTCAATAGTTATTTTCCATTTTTGTCAGCCATATGTTTCTGGAATTTGGTCAAAGGCGATAATGATTGGAGGAACTGGTGCACATCTTTTTTTTGTATTATCAGGGTTTGGCCTTGGGTTGTCCGCCAAAGTTGAAGCAGCCTCATTTTACAAAAAAAGATTTATCAAAATTCTTATTCCTTATTATATCGTTATATTAACGATTTACACCATTAATGTGATACATCCAGTATATAAAGACAGTGGTCTATATGCACTTTGTGGCCATTTGTTTTTCTATAAAATGTTTGACAAAAACATTATTACTAGTTTCGGATACCATTTTTGGTTTTTATCAACAATAATTCAATTCTATATAATTTTTCCTTTGATTATTGTGATTAAACAAAAACAAAGTGTTTTTGCCTTTATGACAACTTCATTTGCAATATCAACTTCTTATTGGTTGATAACAACTCACTTTAATTTATCAGATGAAAGGATGTATAATAGTTTTTTCCTAAACTATTTGTGGGAGTTTTGTGCAGGTATTATGTTGGCAAAATATTATAAAGATAAAAATAAATTATTTTGGATACAAAACAATTTACTTCTCATTTCCATAGCTACAATCGGAATACTAACCATGGCACTTATGGCAATCAAAGGTGGGCGTATTGGTCAAACATTTAACGATATCCCTGCATCAATAGGTTACACAAGCCTATCGGCATTTTTATTTTCAATATCAAGCCAAGTAATCACACCACTTAAAAAGTTTTTAATTTTTATCGGGAAGTTATCATATGAACTTTACCTAACTCATATGATAATTTTTCTCCTGTTAAGTGACATCGTTGAAATAGTAACAAAAAACAAATCAAATATTTTCATATCACTGCTTCTAATACTGCCAATAACTATTTTATGCTCTCAGCTGATTCATAAAATATTCACAGTGTTATTAGCAAATACACGGGCTAATCGTGTCCATCGGGATAGGAGCGACCCCTCACAGGCCGCCCCTCCCACACCACGCAGCATACGGGTCCGTACTGCGCGATTCGGCTGATCCCAGGCGAAATAGGCGAAGAAAGCCAGGCGAAGATTGTTGGCCCATTCTTGTGGGAGAAATCGTACGAAACTTGTCTGACTGAGACAGAAAAGCTTCCCTCTTTTTTTGCCGAGGCTTATCACACAGGTTACAAAGAAAAATTCGGTATCGTCCACAAAAGGAGAATTGAA
>JAFDAE010000468.1:0-2216 GCA_019314005.1 Deltaproteobacteria bacterium
ACGGCAAACGCCTTGCCCAGCCGGATGAAGTGGCAAATTACAGCAAAGGCGACGGACTCGAAAAAGCACTTCTGCTGGCTAATGTAATCCGCCAAAGAAACCCCGAACAGGACATCAAAATAACGGTAGATAAAAGTGATGTGCTGCTGAAGGAAAAAAGCGAATACCGGTTTGCATCCGGCAAGAAACTTAAAAAACAGGTTCGCACATTTGAAACAGGGGACATAAGCATATCTGGCTGAAAAAGCGGTTTTTTAATAAAATTTCAAAAAAAACATTTTTCCCATTGACAAAACAAGCAAGTAGGACTATATTAATCCGATATAGGTATAAGTAAGTTATAGTTACTGATTGACCAGCTGATGCGTTTTTTGAGAGGTTTGGCCGAAGATGGATATTTTAAGGCGAAATACGGATTATGCATTGCGAGCGATAGTGAATCTGGCTGAGCACTACGGGAATGAAGCGATATCAGCCAGAGAATTGGCGCAGAAGGGTGACATCCCGTACCAATTACTGTGCAAACTTTTACAACGGCTTAATAAAGCCAGATTGGTCAAGAGCAATATGGGTGCTAAAGGCGGCTTTCGGCTGAGTAAAGAGCCGTCGAAAATAAGTGTTCTGCAGGTAATAGAAACGATTCAGGGGCCGGTAAGATTAAACAGGTGTTTATTAAATGCGGATGGCTGCACGCGACAGAAAAGCTGTGTGGTTAAGGTGAGACTGGCCGAGCTTCAGAAATCTTTAAGCAGTAATCTTGATAGTATTACGCTGGATGAACTCACAAAAAAAACCGGAGCGAAGACAAAAAATGTCAGGAGAAAAAGATGAGCGATAAAAAGGAAGGGGAAAATGTGCTGGAGAGCTGTTTAGGTAAGCCGCAAGGCCTGGCGGAGTTAATTGTGTATTCGCAGGATTCAATCGTCAGTAAAACGATATTGGATAAACCGGCGGGGACGGTGACTTTGTTTGCCTTTGATAAAGGCCAAAAACTAAGTGAGCATACGGCGCCTTATGATGCGATTGTCCAGGTTATTGACGGCAGGGCACGAATTACAATAGCAGGGCGGGAAAAAGAAGTTTCAGATGGACAGGTTATCATTATGCCCGGTAATGTGCCGCATGCAGTTGCGGCAAAAGAGAGATTCAAAATGCTGCTAACGATGATTCGAGCATAATTAGAGGGGTTAAATTAAATGGTCAGATGTCCCGGACAGGACGAGAGATTTTGGAAGCCGGATGATATTTTTGAGATTCAATGTTCCGGCTGCGGTAGGGCGATGGAGTTTTTCAAGGATGAGCCGAAGCTGAAATGCCGCAACTGCGGACAAATGGTTGTTAATCCAAAGATAGACCTCGGCTGCGCCGAGTGGTGTCAATACGCTGAGCAGTGTCTGGGAGTATCTGTCGGCAAGACAACGGTCGGAATTATGCGTGATAAACTGATAGATGAGATGAAGAAGGTTTTTGCGGGGGACGAAAAGCGGATTAAACATACGCTGGACGTGCTCAGTTATGCCGAACGGATACAGCAGACGGAAGGCGGCGACCCGCTGATAGTTAAAGCGGCGGCGATTTTGCACGATATCGGAATTCACGAAGCTGAACGCAAATACAACAGCTCAGCCGGCAAATATCAGGAGATTGAAGGGCCGATTATCGCAAGAGAGATTCTGGCAAGGTACAATTTGGATAGGGAAACGGTCGGCCATATCTGCAAGATTATCGCAAATCATCACAGCGCCAGAGACATAGATACGATTGAGTTCAGAATCGTATGGGATGCAGACTGGCTTGTAAATATCCCGGCGGATTTTCCTGATAAGGAAAAGGATGCGTTGCAAAAGCTGATTGATAAAATATTCAAGACCCAGAGAGGACATCAAATAGCTGTGGAACTTTTTTTAGTAACTAAAACCAAGAACAATTGAAAAGTGAAAGGAGAGATTATGTTTTGTTATCAATGTGAACAGACAGCAGGTGGTACGGGATGTACCAAAGTTGGAGTGTGTGGCAAGGATGAGGATATTCAGAGTCTTCAGGATATGCTTATATTCGGCCTGAAAGGTATAGCTGCTTATGCATATCACGCACGCGAATTAGGAGAAAAAGATGAGCAGGTCGACGCCTTTATGCACGAAGCGATGTTTGCAACTCTAACCAATGTGGATTTTGACCTGGACCGTTATTTTCAACTGGTGCTGAAAGCCGGCGAG
>JAFDAE010000468.1:2233-3573 GCA_019314005.1 Deltaproteobacteria bacterium
CAATCCTAAACCGGTAACGGTGGCAGGGGGTACCAAAGCCGGGCCGGGCATCGTCGTTACCGGCCATGATTTGCTCGACCTGTATGAGCTGTTGAAGCAAACCGAAGGCAAAGGTATTAACATCTATACTCACGGTGAAATGCTGCCCGCTCACGGCTATCCTGAGCTTAGAAGGTTCAAGCACCTCGTTGGCAATTACGGCACCGCATGGCAAAACCAGAAGAAAGAATTTGACCAGTTCAGCGGTGCAGTTTTAGTAACGACCAACTGCGTTATGGTTCCGAAGGACTCCTACAGGGATAGAATGTTTACCTGCGGGATAGCCGGTGTCTCTGGTGTCAAACATATCAAAAACAGAGATTTCAGCGAGGTGATTGATAAGGCCTTGTCACAGCCGGCACTTGCGGAGAATCCACAGGGAACGCTCAGCACCGGCTTTCATTATACCGCCGTGCTTGCCTTAGCGGACAAAATCATTGAGGCGGTAAAGGCAGGCAGGATTCGGCATTTCTTCTTTATCGGTGGCTGCGATGGCGCAAAACCCGGACGGAACTACTACACAGAATTTGCCGAGAAAGTGCCCCAGGATTGTGTTATATTAACGGCGGCATGTGGCAAATACCGATTAAATGCTCGTGACTATGGCGATATTGACGGTATTCCGCGATTGATTGACACCGGCCAGTGCAACGATTGCTACTCCGTGATTAAAATCGCGTTAGCACTGGCAGAAGCATTTAAATGCGGTGTAAACGAGCTGCCTCTTTCGCTTGTTGTATCATGGTATGAACAAAAGGCGGTGGCAATCCTGCTGACACTATTGCATCTGGGAATCAAAAACATAAAGCTTGGCCCGACCCTGCCGGCCTTTATCAGCCCGAACGTTTTGGGAATTCTCGTTGATAAGTTTAATATCAGTCCCATCGGTACTGTTGACGAAGACCTTGCTGAGATGCTAAAATAAAACGTAGTTGCAGAAAGGTTATAAAGATGGTTTTGCGAAACGTAGTAAAGATAGACGAACAAAAGTGCAACGGCTGCGGTTTGTGTGTGAACGCCTGCGTTGAAGGGGCCATAAAGATAGTCGATGGCAAGGCAAAATTAGTCAGTGAGATTTACTGTGATGGACTTGGTGTCTGTATAGGACACTGTCCGGAAGATGCCATTACTATCGAACAACGCGAGGCAGATGAGTTTGACGAAAAGGCAACAAAGAAGCACCTGGCCGAAGAGAAAAAGGCCAAAATTGAAACAGATTTTGTATGTCCGGGAATGATGGCTAAGGTGCTGCCCGACAAAAGTGGTTCCTCGAAAGTTGCTTTTGGCCAAGTATCATCGCA
>JAFDAE010000007.1 GCA_019314005.1 Deltaproteobacteria bacterium
TTCCTTGCGCCCCCAGGGCTTCCAGATAAAAACCCCCAGAATGATGAGGATCATCACGAATGAAAGAGGGGGCAAAAACTTCCTGGCATTCAAGGTGACGGTGATTTCCTTCGATGTGAGGGGCTTTGCCCTGATCGCATCTTGCTCCCGGGTCGGAATGCCCTGCTTGATGTTTTGCAGCTCGCTGTAAACGTCTTCGGCACTCTGGTAACGTTTCTCCTTATCCTTCTCCAGACATTTCAAAATGATTTGGTTCAAATCATCCGGGATCTCGGCATTGAATTCTTGGGGGGACCTGGGAACTTCGCTTTTATGCTTCACCCCGATGACGAAAGGCGTATCGCCTTCAAAGGGAACACGGCCCGTGAGCATTTCATACAGAGTCACTCCCAGAGAATAAAGGTCGGACCGCTGATCCGTCTCTTTCCCCTCGACTTGTTCCGGCGCCATGTATTCAGGGGTTCCGATGATCACCCCCGCGCCCGTTATCCCTTTCGCTTCGAGCGAGCGGGCGATGCCGAAATCCATGATGTGGGCATTTCCCGCGCCATCGATCATGATATTGCCGGGCTTCAGGTCCCGATGAACGAAACCCAGTCGATGGGCCTCCGACAAACCTTCACAAACCTGCTCCGCAATGGTTATCGCCTGACCGGGACTCAACCGCCCCATCTTTCTTGTCAGGCTCTTTAAATCCTCTCCCTTGATGAACTCCATGGTAATAAAGTGGACGCCATCCGACTCGCCCAGATCAAACATCCGGCACACGTTTTTATGGGCGATCATGCGCGCCGTCTTCAACTCGTTTTGAAATCTTTCTATCGTCTTCGCATCGCTTGCGACTTCAGGTTTTATCAGTTTGAGCGCAATCTCTTGATGCAGTTTCGTATCTTCGACCCGATATACCCGCCCCATCCCTCCTTTTCCCAATTCTTCAATGATTTCATAGCGATCCGCCAGCTTGGTCCCCCGGGTCATCTCTTCCCTGGATGTTTCGATGGTCTTTGTGGCTTCATCACTTTGAGAGGAAGAAAGAGGTGTCGCACATTTGCCGCAAAACAGAGTGTCATCCGGATTCTCATGCCGGCATTTGGGACATTTGATCGTCATGATTCCCCTTTTTACTCATGACGGGAAAACGCTTGTCCTTAGGCTTAACGCAATCCCCTCTTAGATAAGAAATTCATATCATACCGGCGAATGAGATGTCAATCGAGGGGAGAATCGATGTTACGGCTTAAAAAGGAGCCAAAAAATATCCGGACTTCAGGATTCATCCGGCGGGAGGTGCTTGCGACATCATTTTCCTGGATTGCCACCAACAGAATAAAAAGAGAATACCAGCCAACGGGAGGGTATAGAACAGCGATCCTTCCATGTCTTTTAAGGCTAAATTGAGGAAATAACCGGTTAAGATCATCAAGCCTCCAGCGGCTTCACGATTTCAGCCGACATCCCGGCTTGAACGATGAAATATACGCATATGTTGAATCGAAGAGGCAGAGGAGTGCCGAGTTCAGCTGATAGATTAAAATAAAACCAACTTCTTTCTGTTTAAAAAATCTTGATTCCCTGTCTGAATTATTAATAATAGACATTTAGACCGCAAAATCACCGGCATATCCAACTCGATATGAAGGGAATGTGAGAAGAAACGATTTTTTTCGAATACATTATCGATCGCTTGATAAAACCAGGATAATGGAATAGGAAGCGCCAAGATCCGTAATCCCCCAGGAGAAAAGGCAATATAATACATGTTGGAATTCAGTTCGTACATTTTCAATCGTTACTTTCATTGTATCAGGTAGATCGGGATGAAGGTGTATTACCAGTCGATTGGTAAATCGTTAAGTATAGGCATCGCCCTATTCGGCGCATGGTCTTTGTATGCTCAAACCCTTATGCTCTTTCGTGCCGACTTTACCACTCTAAAAACTTTTTCCATTATTCCCGTACTGGGCGTAATTGCTTTGCTTTTTTGCATTCGCAACAGACATGAACCGCAGCCCGGTTTGGCATCCTGCTTTCAGGAGACAAGACATAAGCCGTTTCTCCGACTTCCCCAATGGTTCTGGTTCTTGACGCCTTTCGTTTTAGCTGGATTTTTTGCGCTTACCGGCTTGCAGTGGCTTTGCTGGCTATTATCGGCGGTATATCTGCTGGCTGCAAAACACGCATTCTCCTCTGATTCATCTCCCAAGCCAATGATAGATCCGAAAAGCACTGTTTGGGAACTGATTGGATTAACCTGTATCTGTGGAATTGTCGTGTTCCTCAGCCTGGGAGCGCATCGTCCTGATGCGGATGATGCCTTTTTTGTCAGTCTGGCTTCCGCCGCAATAGACAATCCGGAAGAACCTCTTTACGGTTTTGATAATCTTTATAGAAGCGGGCTTCCCTTGGTGGAGCAACACCTCCACTTTGGGCAAACCTATGAATATTTCATTGCGGTCCTGGCTGATTTCACTGGGATTCCCGTACGTGTTCTTTACTATGTATTACTGCCTGCGCTTTTGGCGCCGATCGGCATTTTGGTGTATTGGATCTTGCTACGCCGCTTTCTGCCCCGCCGTTCCGCCTTAATCGGATTGACAGGATTAGTCATAATCCTCGCTTTATGGGGAGATGGGCACCACACCTATGGCAACTTTGCATTTGTACGAATGTTTCAGGGGAAAGCGATCTATCTGATGGTGGCGCTTCCGATGATTGTCCATTCGGCCCTTGAATACACCCACACTCCGAGCAGGCGAAACTGGCTGTTCTTGATGCTTCATCAATGTGCTGCCGTCGGCTTCACGATAAACGGTCTGGTGGTTGCCCCCTTGGCATCCGCTCTCATCTTATTGTCAAGGATCCAATTCTCACGAACGTTCCGGCGCGGAGCCATGAAGGGTTTGGCTGCCGGTTTTCCTCTGGTTCTCGTCGGTATCGGCATGATCTACCATTTGCGTTCATACCATGTCCCTGAGCAGGTGGATCCCTTGTTTCTTGGCTATCAAGCCCTGGGAATCAATAGGGTAAGCCTTGTCCTGCTTGGTCTGCTCATACTGCCCGCTTTGTCGAGGGCGGCAAAACTGCGGGAGTCAGCTTGGCTCAGCAGCTATGTTTTTATTTCCTCTGCCCTGCTGTTATGTCCCGCGGTACCAAAGTTTCTGGGCTTGAATCTCGCGCCTGTGTTCAGTTGGCGTATCTTTTGGTGTTGGCCGGTTCCCTTGCTCCTTTGCTTAACGATCGGTGCCGCAACAATAAAATCGCTGCCCCGTCCCTGGTTCGGGCTTTGTTTGCTGGGCATTGCGTTAGCGGCATTCGCCCTTGCCGGACCAAGGGCTGTAAACCGAAACAATTGGAACTTTAGAAATATGGGTACATTCAAAGTAACCCAATCCTACAAAGTGGCGCAACACCTCATGGGCCTATCTCCGAATAATGGTCTTACACTCGTGCCGGAAGACTTGGCTGTCAATTTATGCGGTTTCCGGGGTGCCCCGCCATTAATCGCCGTTCGCCAACTGTATCTCAAGAAGCTGCGGGGCAGTATACCGGAGCAGGACTGGGCGGATCGTTTCAGCCTTCTCGCCTACATCGGGGGTATGACCAAAGGTCTGAGGGCAAACTGGGTAATGGAACAGATTGACACGCGAGGCATCACCACGGTCGCCTTCCGATATACTCATCCGCACACAGATTCTCTTGTGAAGTCTCTGGTTGAAAATAACTTCCGGGTAACACGATATTCCGGTTACATACTGGCGATAAGACCGCAAAAGGAAGAATGACGCGTATTTTAACATTTTTTGCGACATAGAGAAGTCTGTAAACGATTTTCATATGATTTTAAGCATGAAGATCTCTGTTTTCAACAATATGGAATTATTTTTCTGTTCAATAAGAAAGCCGTAAGTTCAAGCCGAAGGTTTACTTCCCGTACATGATTTTTATCTCCCGCACCTCGGCAACCGTTTGGGTGCGGTCGGCGTCTTAACTCATGACATGTTCAAAAACTATTTCAAAATCGCATTCAGAAACCTTATCAAACAGAAAAGCTGGACCTTGATCAGTCTTTTCAGTTTGGCCGTGGGCATAACCTGTTTCATGCTCTTGATGCTCTATTCACGATATGAACTGAGCTATGATTCATTCTTCAAGCACAGCGACCGGATATTCCAGCTCGGGCAGTACCTCCCGGACTGGAAACACGGGGGCTCCAACTATTTCGCCTCCACATCGGGGATAGTCGCCCCGACATTGAAAGAGGAATTCCCGGATGTCGCTTATGCGGTCCGGACGAAAGAAGTCAAATCCCCTCTCATTTACCGTGAAAAGAGCATCCTGGGAAGAGGGTTGTATGCCGACCGGGATTTTCTCAAGGTATTCACTTTCCCGGTAATAACCGGGGACAGCGACACCGCCTTGAAAGATCCGTTTTCCATCGTTCTTTCACAGAGCCTGTCGGAAAAATTGTTCGGCAGTGAAGATCCCATCGGGAAGATCATCACATATCAAAACGGGCGCGTGCTGAAAGTCACCGGCATCGTCGAGGATATCCCCGGGAACACCCATCTCAAATTCGATTACTTGATTTCCTTTCTAACGATGTATTCCCTCCGCGATGATATCGACAGTTCATGGGGAATTTTGAATTACAACAGCTACATTCAATTGAAGGATAAGGTCTCGTACCTGGATTTCGAAAAAAAGCTGCCGGCCATCGTGTCTAAATATCACGACCGGAATTCGAACAACCGCCGGTACTTTTTGATCCCGCTCCAAAATATTCACTTTGAAACCCATGTCAATTTTCATATATCGGATATAATCGACAAAAAGAGTATTTACCTGTTGATATCAATTGCTTTTTTGATCCTCATCATATCCTGCATCAATTACGTCAACCTGGCCACGGCGCGGGCCGGAGCCAGGAACAAAGAGGTGGGCATCCGCAAAACCGTCGGCGCAACGGAACGGCAGCTCAGGAAGCAATTCCTGGGCGAATCGTTCGTGCTGACCTTTTTCAGCATCCTTGTGTCGCTCGGAACCGCATGCCTCCTATTCCCTGTGTTCAGACACATTGCGGGGAGCGCGATCCCCATGTCCATATTCCTGAGTTGGGCGAATGCCGCCGGACTTATGGTTTTGTTTCTGATAGTGGGATTCCTCTCCGGAGCTTACCCCGCTTTTTACCTTTCGGCATTTAAACCCTTGAATGTCCTGAAAAACACTTTCGGATCCAGCCGATCGGGCGACCGACTGAGGTTCCGCAACATTCTCCTGGTCTTTCAATTCGGCGTGACGGTCGTCCTGTTGGTGTCCGCCGTAACGATTCAAAAGCAGCTCCTATTTATTAAAAACCAGGACATCGGCTACAACCGGGATAATGTCGTGACCGTACGCATCTGGAACAAAGAGAGCCGGGAAAATTTTCAAACGATCAAAAGGGAACTGCTCAAAAATCCTCAGATTTCCGCCGCCGCGGTAGCCAACACGACTCCGCTCATCTTGACCGAAGCCAACGACATCCAGGTAGAAACAGAAACCGGAGAAATGATGGAACTGCCGATGGTCACCACCTATTTTATCGATGAGGATTATGTGGACCTGTTTAATATGAAAATCACAGCCGGGAGGAACTTTTCGCTCAATTTAAACGCCGATATCGAGAACCAAGTGATCCTCAATGAAACCGCGGCCCGCATAGCCGGACTCGAAGAACCCGTCGGCAAAAGAATCAACAAGTGGGGACAAAACATGCGGATCATCGGTGTGGTCGATGATTTCCATTTCACCTCCTTCCGGAGTGAGATCAAGCCCCTGATGTTTCAGTACATACCGGAAAGAAGCCATGTTTTCCTGGTCAAGATCGGAAGTGATGATATGCGGAAAACTCTTGGATATATCAATTCCACTTTCCGCCGCTTCTCGCCGAATTTCACCTTCGATTACGCGCTCATGGATGATCTCTATTTGAACCTTTACAAAAGAGAGGGAGATTTGGGAAGGATCATCCTGAGCTTTTCGATCTTGACCATGATCATCGCCGCCATCGGGCTGTACGGACTGATATCATTCGTAGTCAGGAAAAAAACCAAGGAGATCGGGATCAGAAAAGTCCTGGGGGCTTCGGTTTTTTCGGTAACGAGCCTGATCCTGAAACAATTCTTCATGCCTATTGCATTAGCGGTTATGATTTCGCTGCCCGTCGCCTATTATTTATCCCATGAATGGCTCGAGGGATTCGTTTATCGCATCGGTTTGAATGTCGGGCTGTTCGCTTTTTCGATCGCCGTCATTTTGATTGTTGCGGTCCTCAGCATCGGCCGCCAAACCATCCGGGCGGCCCTTGCAAACCCCTCCCACACCCTAAAGCATGAATAGATGATTTGAAATCCAAGACCTGCTGACACAGAATCATCGAGATCCTTACTCCATTTTCCTCAACCGGAATCCATTCCGGTCCTGACGATTCTACTCAAGATTCATTTTTTTCAGCAGAGCCTTGAATCTCGGATTGGAGCGAAGGCTGTCGAATCTTGGATCTACTTTAAGCAAAACCATTCGCGGTTCACGCCTCTCAAGAGACTTTTCCAGCCAATCCAGCGCCTGATCGCTATCACCCAGACCGATATAAATCCTGGCCATGGGAAGCGCTCGAACAGCCCCTCGCTTCCATTCTTCCTTCATTTCTCCGAGTATCTCCAGAGCTTTGTCTTTTTGTCCCGCCTGTGCGTAAGCTATTCCGAGGCCGTGCCTATTTCCACTTTTTTGATACGCCGTAATGGCTTCCTCGTACATTCCCTTTTCCAGATAAACTCTTCCAAGTGTGCGGTAAGGCAGGTGGAAATCCGAATCCAGTTCAAGTGTTTTCCGGCACTGTTCGATGGCCCTTTCATAGTGCCGCGCATAGAAAAGAATGTACGCCTTTATGTAATTAATAAGCAGCGAGAGAGGATCAATTTCATATGCCCGACTGATCTCTGCGATAGCTTCCTCATGTCTCCCCGTCCATGACAAATACTCGGCATACCAGTGATGAGCCGTCACATAGTCGGTCTTGCTCTGAACCGCCCGTTTCAATTCCGTCTCAGCCGCTTCCCAATCCCAGTCGCTGTACATCTTAATGAAACCCAGTGCCGAATGAGCCTCAGCGAGAGTATCATTAATGTCCAGCGCCCTCTTCACCGCTGATTTCGCTTTCACAAACGCTTCCTCCGGCAAGACGGAAGTATAGAAAGGAAGCAGGCTATAGGAATCAGCCAGGCGAGCGTATGCCAAGGCATAATCGGGGTCCAATTTAATCGCCTGCCCAAAATAGTCGATGGCTTTTCTTATATCACTTGGCGTCCTCTTCTCCCAGAAATAGATGCCCCTGAGAAAAAAATTATAGGCTTCGGAATTCCGGGTGTGCCGCGTCACAAATTCTGCCTTTTCTTCTCCTAAAAGCGTGATCCTCAGGTTATCCACAATCGATAGGGATATTTCATCCTGTAAAGCAAAAATCTCTTCCATGTCACGTTCATATTTCTCAGACCAGATTGGGAAGCCGTCGGATACGTTAACAAGTTCAACGGTGATGCGTATTCTGTTTTCCGACTTCTGCAGGCTTCCCGCTAATACAGACTCCACATTGAGTTTTTTACCGATCTCCTGAACATCCAGATTCTTGCTTTTAAATGAAAAGGAAGAGGCCTGAGCCGGCACTCTCAAATTTTCTATTTTGTTCAGTCGATTAATAAGTTCAGCCGCCAGGCCGTCACAAAAATATTCCTGATTTTTTTGGGGACTCAAATCATAAAAAGGAAGGACGGCAATAGATGACCTGTCCCCTGGAATAGGTGCCTCTCTTTTTTTTGTCCAAGGCCCCCAGAGGATCAATCCGACAGCCACTGCCGCAACAACAGCCGAAACGGGGATGAAGAGCTTCTTTAATTTAAATTGAACCGTGATTTCACGGGAAGTAAGCGGTTTTTTCCTTGACACCACCCTATCCGTCGTGGGCAGCCCTTGTTCTATCCTTTCTAATTCACAGCGTACATCATCGGAACTCTGATACCTCTTTTCTTTATCCTTTTCCATGCACCTCAGTATCACACGGTTTAGATCATCTGGAATCTGTGTATTCAGCTCCTGGGGAGACTTGGGTATTTCGCCTTTGTGCTTCATTCCGATGGCAATTGCGGTGTCCCCCTCGAAAGGCACCCGGCCCGTCACCATCTCATAGAGGATGATACCCAGAGAGTAGATATCCGACCGCTGATCGACATCCTTGCCTTCCACCTGTTCGGGGCTCATGTACTCGGGAGTCCCGATCATCACGCCCGGTCCGGTGATCCCTTTTGCGGTCAGGGAGCGGGCGATCCCGAAATCCATGATCCGAACATTACCATCCCGGTCGATCATGATGTTGTTGGACTTCAGATCACGGTGAATGACCTTCATCCTGTGGGCTTCCTGCAATCCTTCGCAGACCTGCTTGGCGATGGAAATGGTCCTGCCGACGGAAAGGATTCCTGACCGCCGGATGAAGCTCTTGAGATCCTCACCGGAAACATACTCCATGGCGATATAATAGCCGCCTTGTTCTCTGCCGAGATCATACATGCGGCAGACGTTCTTATGACTGATTTTACGGGCGGTGATCAGTTCATTCCGGAAGCGCCGGATCGTCTTCTCGTCGGAAGCAATCTCGGGGTTGATCAGCTTGAGAGCTGTTTTCTCCTGGGTTTCTTTATCCAGGGCCTTGTAGATCTTTCCCATTCCCCCCGCACCCAACTCTTCGATGATCTGATACCTCCCGGCAAACGTGGAACCCGTGGTCAGCTCCTGACGAGAGGTTTCAATGGTTTGGGTCACGGGGGGCCGGGCTTCATCCGGCGAAGTCAACGGCGCAGCGCAGTTGCTGCAGAATCGTGCCGTATCAGAATTTTCAGAATGGCATATGGGACATTTCATATCCCCTTCTCCCTTTGCTCAAGGGAATTTTATCCTTTGGTATCAAGATAGTCAATGAGAAGGCTTATCATCGGGTCATCAATCGGGGATCAGGCTCACTGGAATGGGATGCCTTTTTCTTCGTAATCATGTAACCCTACAAGCATGGTTGTTGTATGTGAAAATCGCTGATTAAGAAAAATCACGAGTGGTCCGAATTCAGCTGAGACGGCACAATTTTCATCCTATTGATGTACGTATTACATAAACCTCAAATCCAACATCCAGGGAGCGGGTCAAGAGATTTCCCGCCGGCTGGAAATATCAGAAAAGCAGACCCGACAAAAAAGAAGCCCACATCACTATATGCAGACTAACACACGCATAAATTTGTAACTTCAGTCGAATCAACGAGCAATGCTTTATTTTCTCTCGAAAAAGCCCGCCCCGCAGGCCTCAGGATGACATCGCGGTCTTGAGATGCATTAGCTCCCGGAAGACGTCTGGTCCGGTTTCTGCCGGATTCCGAGATAATAAGCCGCGTTGGAATGAGGATCGATCCGGGGTTTGATGCGGCCCGGCAGGGCGCTCAATACAGTGTTGACTCCCGGACCGTGTCCCGCCAGATAGCTCCAGCCGTGGCAGACGATACCGATTGTCACCGCCCCTTTATGCCGACCGGTGCCGAAGGAGTTATAATGGTCGCGGATGGCTACCACATCCCCGATCCTAAGCTTCTCCAAATTATAGCGTTCGACGGTATCCGGACAGGTCGTCTGGATGTCGTAATCCGAGGTTTCGACAAACGAGGCCCCCAATCCCGAACCCATGATACGGCCCGGAATTTCCATCACCACGGGGACAATCAGCTGTCCGTCCTGGATGGAGATGCCCAGCTTTTCTAAAAGTTCCGGAGAGATCATGTTCACCCGGACATCCTCGAAGCCCTCGATTTTCAGGCCGACCGATCTGGCCCTGACCTGAAATCTGTCGTCCAGGGAGAGTTTATCCAGTACGTCCTTGGGGAACCAGAGCAGGTCGCGTGCGGGCGAGTGACGGCCGATGTAGAATCCCTCAGCACCCTTGGCTTCGCCGGTAAGGACCTTGGCGGGATTGCCGATCCCGGACAGGATGGCGATGGCACATTCGGCGGAGCTGTCGGCGTCGCGGCCGTAAGTGGAGACGTCGGGCTCCACATGATCGGAGCTCGCCCAACCGTAGGCGGGGTCTCCGATGGATACCGTGTAGTTTATCGAATGCATGCCGATGCCGATTCTCGGCGTTCCGTCATACGTGACTTCATGGCTTGCGCCGCGTGCCGGAATGACCACGGACTCGACGGCGGTTGTGATCAGTTTGTCTTTGTTGGTCTTCAGAACGCCCTGCGCGGTGTCGTGGCTCGGACGGGGAGCTTTTGTTTTCATCTCGATGCCCAGGTATTTTCCGATATTGGCATCGGGATCGATCCGGACGGTAAGCTTTCCCTCCCGCGAAGAAAGGATCGGAGTAAAGGCGATACCCTGACCGGACATGTCGCTCGGCCCCGAAGAGATAACACCGATGACCGCGCCGCCTTTGAAATAGCCGTTCCCGTAGACGCTCTGCACATCCTCGAGGTAGACGATGTCCCCGAAACGGAGATCCTTCAGTCCGTATTTTTCAATGTCGGGAGGGTAGCAGGTCTGAATAGCCCCCCGGCCGATGATATCACCGGGAATCTCCTTGACGACAGGAACCTCAAGCCGGCCGTCCTGTGTCTGAGAGACGAGGCTTTCCAGAACTTCGGGAGTTAAATTTTGAACAAAGACATCTTCAAATCCGTCGATCTTCAGCCCAACCCCCAAAGACTTGGCCAGCATGGAATCGCCGATAGACAGCTTGTTCAGCACGGAGTCCTCGAAATGAACGAGGGCGAAGCCGCGCAACTTGCCCGTGATCACTCCTTTTTCCCCTTTGGCCGCACCGGACAGAAGCTTCACCTCATTCCCGATGGACACCTGAGGAGTCCATGCTCCCCGGGCCCTGGCATCGGGGCCGGAGCCTTGGACCGCGACCCCCATGGTCGCCCTGTCCCCGCTGGCCCATCCGAAAATCGGGTCGCCGATTTTCAGGTTATAGTTGATCCCGCCGTTTCCGATCAGCACCTTAGGTGTTCCGTCCCATGTGACGGCGTACGACCGGGAGGGCTGGGCCGGAGCGATTTGGCCCTGGACTGCAATGGTTAGCAGCTTGTCCTTGTTGGTTGTTACAGGTTTTCGATCAGCCTTTCCCGCAGCGGTCGCAAAGTCCGTCGCACACAGGACAACAGCCAGCATCAGGGGCAGCACTGCCGCAAACATCAATCTGGTTTTTTTCATTTCAGACCTCTTTTTTTTATTTTCTAACCTGAAAAGGAAACTATCCCTTCCTTGATATTATTATCACTCCACGACTATCATATATAATATAAAGTATAAATCAACCTATTGACCCGCTCCCACTCAATGTACCAGCCCATGAGAGACTTTTTAGGCCAAAAACGCATCGGGCAGCACATAGATTGATCCATGATATACACAAAATTTAATGATATTTTCCAAAGATCATAGAAAAATGAAGGTCTGTCACTAAATGATTGATTTAGTTCCAAAGGATAAATACACTGTTTCTGATGTGCCATTTCACCAGGAAGCAGCAAACATCGAACCTGATTCAAAAAGAGGAGAACAACATTGATGAAGCGAAATACGGTCCTGAGGTTATTGTTTGTGGTGGGAATGACCTCGGTTTTGGGGGCTGCGACATTCCTGTCCGCCAATTATGATAATAATGCAAATACGATCCATGAAATGAAAGAGAATGAATTGCTAGTCGAGAACGTGATCATGAAGATGATCGCCTATTATGGGGATGATTTGAAACGCACGCACCATGCCTTGAAAGTGCATAATTTCGCCAGAACGATCGCCAAGCTGGAGGGATTGAGCAGCGAGGAACAATTGACGCTCGAGATCGCGGCCGTTCTCCATGACATCGGCATACCCGAAAGCGAGCGTAAGTATAACTCCTCGGCAGCCAGATACCAGGAGAAGGAAGGGCCTCCGATCGCACGTGAATTGCTCAAGGACCTTGTCCTCGATAAAAAAATGGTGGAAAGAGTGTGCTTCATGATCGGTCATCACCACACTTACGAAAAAGTGGACAAACCCGATTTTCAAATTCTATTTGAAGCCGACTTCCTGGTGAACATGTATGAAAGTCAAGCCGGCAGGGATCGCATCATCGAAATACAAAAAAAGATATTCAAGACCAAATCAGGAAATGCCATCCTTGACAGTATGATGAACTAAGGTCTTTTTCTATATCGGCAACGCGCCTTTCCATCTCATCGGCATTCAAGAACACCAGCGGTTCATCGTTCCGATCTTATTATTGAGTTCAGAATAAATAGCAAGAATTGACTTTTTTGCCGGCAGCCTACACCCGTCTCTCCCACCACCAGGCCAGTGATCCCCCGGCCCACTGGGACCGGCAGAGCGATGGTTGGAGTGAGGAAGGAGATTCACAATTATCTTACTCCCCCTTCCCTGGGTGAGGCCCCTTAGCTGCAATAGCTTCTTTACAGGCGTTACATTGATGGGGGGGGGGCAGGTCATGAAGACATCCCGATTAATGGGGGGGTAAGTCCAGTCGCTGCTTCAAAAATAATTTGACAAAAAGAACAAGCAATATAAATTTCAAATGGGGGGATTGCAGCTTAGGGAATCAGCAAAAGTGTTCGAAACCGTTTGACGACATACAATCGCCGGATGCAGAAATTCTTCGACCTCTAGAAGGATGCTGACCTAAGTATTGCTGAGTTAGAGAATGCCGGCAGGAGACTGGCGGAATTGAAAAGACAGCAATTTCCAGCAAGGGTTGAAAGGAATAATTTAAACTTCCCATGCTCTTTATAAAACTCGCAACGCTGAAAGGGTGGATATGAGTAGGGAAATCGTCAGTATTAGCCTGGAACCATCCAGTCGTGACTACGAAATCAACACGCGAATTTTCGGAGAGGATGTCCGCGTACGACGTTTTGGCACTGATGGTGATATGCCAAGTGCTCGCGAGCTTGTCGTCAAGTTTGATGGTCAAGTGGACGCAATTGGCTTGGGTGGCATGAACATTAACTTTAAAGTCGGCCATCGCATTTATATCCATCAGCAGATTCGAAAATTAGCCTGTACCGCTAAAACCACGCCTGTATTGGACGGCGTCCACATAAAAAACACGCTTGAGAGATGGGCCGTCAGCCAAGTGGCACAGCAACAACGTGGCATTTTCAGCCACAAGCGAATCTTTATTGTCTCTGGGACAGATCGCTACGGGATGGCCCAAGTTCTCTCTAACTTTACAAGGCAGATTTCCTTCGGTGATCCTATCTTTCACTTGAACTTACCCTTTGCTCTGAGGTCCTTTAATCAGTTGGAGCGATATTCTAGGCTGATTCTGCCATTGCTCTGTCGGGGCTCTTATCAACGATTATTCCCCATAGGTCATGAACAAATCCCGCGTGCACCCCGAGGCATAAAATATTTTAATCAGGCCAACATCATTGCTGGCAACTCAGTCTATATCCTTCGCTTCGCTCCCGATATTCTGCGAGGTAAGGTGGTTATTACAGATGACCTGTCAGCCAGTGATGTAGATGACCTGCGGAAACGGGGTGTGGAATCGCTCATTACCCTTACTCCTCCGTTGGGGGATGAACAGCATTTTGTCGGCACCGACGTTATTGAGGCGATATTTGCCAGTTTTATGAACCATTCCTTGGCCAGAACGACTGACGACGATTACCTAAACTTGGTAGTCCGCTGTGAACTGGAGCCCCGTGTCACTGTCCTGAACAAACCTCGCGATGTGGCTCGTTTTGCTCATGTAATTCATCCGCTCAGCATGGACCATATTGTTAATCAACCAAAACTTAAATATCTACGTTTTGTACCTCATCGGCTAGTGGAGCGGTTGATGGCAAAAATCCGTCCACGCTACGTGTCACGCATTACGGGCATCCGTTCGCCGGTCACAGGAAGGGAGGTAGAAGGCTTTCTTATCAGCCTAGGTGCCACTCCTCGCGAGTTGAGGCGCCGCAAACCAGGTTTTACATACCGTCGGCTGATCTTGGCCTCACGCATGGCACAACAAATGGGAGCAAAAATCATGGGCTTGGGAGCCTTCACTAAAGTAGTAGGAGATGCAGGCGTCACTGTGGCCTATAAATCGGACATTGCCATCACTTCAGGTAACAGTCTGACAGTATCGGCAACGCTGGAGGCAGCAAAGCAAGCGGTACTCAAGATGGGTGGGCGGACAGACCAGAGGAGAGCAGTGGTCATAGGCGCTACAGGCTCTATAGGAGCGGTCTGCTCAAGATTGCTTGCCCAGGTTACTACGGATGTTGTGCTAGTAGCCCCTCGCCCAGAAAAATTGATTCTACTGAAAAAGACTATCGAGACCGAGACACCAACGGCACGGGTAATAATTGCCACTGACTCAAGACCATACCTTTCTGACGCAGACCTGGTGGTGACCACAACTTCAGCCTCCGGTCAGAAGGTGATTGATGTCCTTAAGCTGAAACCTGGCTGTGTAGTGTGTGATGTTGCAAGTCCCCCTGATGTGAAAGAGGAAGATGCCCGAATAAGACCAGACGTATTAGTAGTCGAGGCAGGAGAAATTCGGTTACCTGGGGATCCCGATGTAGGTTTTGACATAGGCTTGCCCGATGGCGTTGTACACGCCTGTTTGGCAGAGGCTGCTCTATTGGCTATGGAGGACCGATATGAAAATTTCACCCTTGGCCACAATATTGAGATAGATCGAGTCAAAGAGATCTACCACTTGTTTAAAAAGCACGGCTTGAAACTGGCGGGCCTGCGCAGCTTTGGCCGATATGTCACTGATGAGGAGATCGTTCGTAAGCGGAAGTTAGCCGACGATTTACGCCAGCATCCTGAAAAACACTGATCCTGATCTTTCTGAGGTTGAAGATGCTAGAAAGAGGCTGACTGGGCTGAGATAATTGTGTATGTCGTTAAGTGGTTTCGTACTTTTTTGCTGATTCCCTAAGCTACCAGTTCCTTTATTGATAATAAATCAACTGACACCGTTTTCAAACCGTAGCTTAGGAAAAATCAACTCTTGTCCGAACTTCGCTGAACCGAAACAGTTTTTGTAAAGAGCCTTTTGGATTATCCATTGGAGCCGTGTGCAAAATACGTGACAATGTCTGCTTTTTCTCTGCCGTTTCATCAGCTCTTTCGGTTAATAATTCCACCGCTTCCCGCTTTTGTATTATGCTCGAATGAGTATATCTTTGAGTTGTCACAATACTCTGATTGAACCTGCCCCCTGATTAGGTTAATTTCCTCAAATTTTAACATAACTTATAGATCGATCTGAGGGGGGCAGGTCATAAGGTCCCGGTGATCAAAATGTACTTTTTCTACTTTTACTGTTAGGGTTGTGACGAAAGGAGGTAGACATGAAACGAAATCCTTTGTGTATTGTGTTACTTCTCGCCATATTGGCGGCCAACGCGACGGCGCAGTCGATCCAGTCGCCTGAGGAATTTTACGGCTTCAAAATGGGTGCCGATGGAGAGCTTGTCCAATGGGACAAGGTCGTGGAGTACTTTAACCTGCTTGCGGAGCACTCCGATCGCATCGTCGTCCAAAATCTCGGTGAGTCCACCGAGGGGAACCCGTTCCTACTCGCGATCATCTCTTCGCCCGACAATCTCAAGAACCTGGAAAAGTACCGCGAGATCAGCAAGAAATTGGCGGACCCGAGAGGACTCTCCGATCGGGAAATCCAGGACCTCATCAAGAACGGGAAATTCGTCGGTGCGGTGTCGAGCTCCATTCATGCCTCCGAAGTCGGCGGCATCAATGGTTCGTCGGAACAGGCCTATGAACTGATCACGGGCAACGACCCCACCACCAAGTTGATTCTCGACAACGTGATCTACATGATGATCCCGAGCTTCAATCCCGACGGGGCGAAAATGATTGCCGACTGGTTCTACAAGTACAAAGGTACGGAGTACAACCACACCCGTCTGCCCTACATGTACCATCTTTACACGGGTCACGATAACAACCGCGATGCGTACATGCTTACCCAGGTGGAATCGCAGCACTTCGCGAAAGTCGTCTATCGAGATTGGATGCCCCAAGCCTACATCGATCACCACCACATGGGGAGCACGGGCGCCAGGTTCTATATCCCGCCCTACCTCGACCCGATACACACCAATGTGAGCCCCCTCCTCTATCGGGAGCACCAACTCTACGGTGCACACATGGCGGTGGCTCTGGAAAACGCAGGCAAGAGCGGTTTCGAGAGCGGCGCACCTTACACCGCCTGGTGGCAGGCGGCCTTTTGCATGGCGGGTAATTTTCACAACATAACCAGCATGCTGACCGAATCAGCGAGCGCCAACTGGGCCGATTCCATCTACATCATGCCTGACCAACTGCGAGGGACGCGCGGGCGTCCCGAGTACAAGCCGCAGATGACCATGCCTCGACTTTGGCCGGGTGGCTGGTGGCACTTCCGTGAGATCGTCGAGCAGCAGATGATCTCGGCGAAAGCCATGTTGGAGGTAGGAGCACGCTACCGTGAAACGCTTTTGGGCAACATGGTCCTGAAGGCTCAGGAAAATATCAAGCGCGGCCAGAACGAGCCGCCCTATGCGTTCATCCTTCCCAAGGACCAGCACGACTTTCTCACTGCCGTCAAGCTTGCCAAAATATTCCAGCTGAACGGCGTGGAAGTCCACCAACTCGACAAAGCCTACAAATCCGGGTTCTACGTGTTCGCACCGGGCAGCTATGTTATTTCCACGGCTCAACCGAAGCGGGTCTTCGTCAAGTCGTTCCTCGAGCAGATCAACTATCCGGACAACACATGGACCCGGAGTCACACGGATGGTTCTCCCGTCCGCCCCTATGATATGGCTGGCTATGCGCTGAACGAGCACATGGGTGTGGATGCTATTCCTATCATGGAGCCGCTTCGGAACATCTCCATGAGCATCGCGAAAGAGTTCATTTCGCCTCCAAAGGGCACCGTGGCAGGCAGCGGAGACGGGTTCTTGCTCGACCACAGCTCCAACGACAGCGCCAAAGCCATGAACCGACTCTTTGCCAAAGGCCATGACCTGAGCTGGGTCAAAGAGGGCTTCACCCACGAGAACCGGGTCTATGCTCCCGGCGCGATCCTCGTCAAAGGCGGGGGCAGCCTCAAAGCCGATCTGCAGGCCATGGCTGATGAGCTGGGGCTGAGCTTCCAGGGCGCACCCTCGCGGATAAGCAGCGGGACGATCGCACTCAAAGCGCCGCGGCTCGGGATGTACAAGCGTTACGCGGGCGGCAACATGGATGAAGGCTGGACCAACTGGTTGCTCCAGGATTTCGATTTCGAGTTCACGTCGCTCTTCAACAAGGACATCAAGGCTTCGAGCGTCGCCCAAAACTACGATGTCATCATCATTCCGGATGACTCGGTCGACGTCATCGTCGAAGGCCGTCAGAGGCGCTACAGCCAGGGAGACGAGGGCGACGAGGATGTTCCTCCGGAGTACCGGGGCGGAATCGGGGATGAAGGCATGGAGAACCTCAAGACCTTCGTCAATAGCGGTGGAACGCTCATCACCTTCAATGGCGCGTATGAGTTTGCCAAGAAGCTCTTCAAGCTCCCCGTCGAGAACACCTTGGAAGGTGTGCCGACCAAGGAGTTCTGGTGTCCGGGCTCCACGCTCAATATCGCCGTGGACACCTCGCATCCCATCGCCTACGGCATGCCGCAGAACACGACGACACTGTACCGCCAGAGTCCTTCACTCCTGATATCCGCCGTCGACGGGGGAGCCAACGTTGCCGTCCCCGCCCGCTACCACGAGGAGAATCTCCTGCAAAGCGGCTGGCTGCTCGGCGAGAAACACCTGTCCAAGCGGCCGGTGGTCGTGGAGTTTCAGGTCGGCAAGGGAAAGGTCATACTTCTCGCCACGCCGGCGCAGTTCCGTGCCCAGATGCACGGCACCTTCAAGTTCCTGTTCAACAGTATTTTTTATGGCGCTGCAGACGGGACGGCTCTGTGACTTAGAAAATGAAGACTATTCCGACGTTTGATGCTTCCAAGAACCAATGACTTTTAATCGCTCAGCAATGAGATAGGAATTGGAGGGGGAAGTAATATAGAAACCGGGCTAAAATGGATGGTGGGCGATACAGGATTTGAACCTGTGACTTCTACCGAGTGGCGTCTTGTGCACTGATTACTCTAGGGTGTTTGTATGTCAGATCCTCCTGGACACTTTGTGTTACTTTGTAAGCTACAAAAAGGAGGTAAAACATATGAAAAAAAGAAATCAGAGATGCATTCTTAGTCCAATTCAAATGGTCAGTTCTTCAATTTGCCAAAGGTTGTCGTACAGATGCCAAGGCTTATCGTGATTTCAATGTACCAAAATCAACTTTTTATGGATGGAAAAGAGCCTTCGAAAAAGAGGGAAAGGCAGGTTTAGGAAGGGAAAAACCCATTGCACCTACCCACTTCCGCATCCATACAATTAGAACTGATCGGGGGCATGAGTTTAAAGCTCAATTTCATTGGCACGTAGAAGATAAGGGGGTGAGGCATGTTTATATTAAAGCGCGTTCTCCACAGCTCAACAGAAAGGTTGAAAGATCTCATCGAGCGGATCAGGAAGAGTTCTATCAGCTGTTGACATACACGGATGATGTGGATTTAAATAAGAAATTGGCAGCATGTGAACGTTTTTATAACCTCGATCGTCCGCATGGAGAGTTCAAAGGCAAAACTCCATACGAAGCACTGAAGCGTTGCTTAGAATAACGGGGGATTTGTCCAAGAGGGTATGACATATTACAATTCGAGAAGTAACTCAGACAATTCTTTCTCATTTTGAGACAAAAACCACTTATTTGTTCAGAATGAATTTTTTGGGGAAGAGAAGCGTATATCTAATGGAGAAATAAGATGGCAAATGTGTTTTTAGGATTGGCGTTGGTTTTCGTCGGTTTATTCGTTACCCTCTCTATAATGATCGTGCATGAGGTTTCAAAACGGGGGATCAGAATCAATTTTTTTTTGCTGAGGCTTTACATCATCAAATACATCCAACAATACAGAAAGTTCACGTTAGAGGAATCAGGCAGGGTCGGTCCTCTTTATTATCCATGCGTCATATCGGTCAATCTGGCGCTGATTCTTGCTGTCGTAAGTTTTATATTGAAGTAATTGTCGTTTGCCAAAGTCAACGATCAATAGTACGGATTCCCTAATTCATATGTTGCTAAATAATTAATTTAACGACATATTGTTCAGTGGTTTTTGAGTCCAGCGCGTTCCTTTTACATAATCCCCCCCCAAAAAAATTCCGTGTGGACACGGTGTGGACAAATCGTGTAAAAAAGCTCAATAAAATGTGCTCAGGCTAAAAATAAATCAGGGTTTTACAGGGGAATAAGTGGCACGCCCAACTAGATATGTATAGAACTCCTCAACAATTTTTCTATTTTAGACAAAAGGTGGGAAGGATTTATGAGATATTAAGTGTGAGCTCGTCATCAGATTATTAGATACGGCTCCTGGATCAGCTATTTGGAACGAAAATGAAGCAAAAATCGGGCCCCCTCTCCCTCGCATTCGCCACTTCTGGGAGGCTGGGGTCGGCGTCCTTCCACCGGTCGAGGAATTTCTCCTATAGCTATTCCTTCTCATCCACCGGGAGGTTCATCTTGCGCAGCAGATCCTGGAAGCGAGGGTAGGAGCGCAAGGGATCATAGTAGGGCAAGCCGAGATAGGGCAAGTTTGGGTCGTGCTCCTCATAGGCTTTTTCAAGCCAATCGATGGCCAAGTCGTATTCACCAGCATCGAGATAGTTCGCAGAGATCACAAAAGCTGGTACGCTCTTATCTGGTTTCCCATACCATTCTACCATGAGGTCCGCTACAGCACGATAGGCACCCTTGTGGCCGGCTTTTTTAAAGCCATCCTCTAATGCCGTAGTGAGCTCGGCATCATAAGCGAGTATCTTCCTATTAATGGCAAATGCTTCGTCGTGCATCCCTTTTTCACCAAGTGTCAAGGCCAAAAGGCCGAGGCTAAACATAAAGTTAGGCTCAATCTCCAACGCGGTGCGGAAAGCTGCAATGGCGTCGCCAAAGCGACGATGGTATCGCAGGACTATTCCATAAAAAAGATAGCTACCTGGGCTTAGGGGATCCAGCTCGAGTGCCAGTTCACTATGCGGCAAGGCTTCTTCGGTGCGTCCCATGATGCATAACAATTGGGAGTAGGTATGGTGGGCACTGGCATCGTTCGGGTTTAGCCTGAGAGCCTGCTGCCACTCTTTCTCTGCGCCCTCCCAGTCCCATTCGGTCCAACATCTATAAGCAGCCAACACAATATGAGCATCTGCCAGTGTGTTGTCTAGCTCCAATGCTTTCTCTAGTGGTGTCGTTATCAGAGGCATGGCTTCCTGTCGTTGCACCATTCCCACTTGATAGCGGAATATCCAGACATTCGAGACTCCTACATGAGCTAATGCATTGTTCGGGTCTATCTCTAAGGCTAAGTCGAAGTACTGCAGTGCAATCTTCATCCCCTCCAGAGTGCTTTTATTTACTTGAGCCCTTCCTTTAAGATAGGCATCGTAACTTTCCGGATCGACTTGTCGGCCGTCGGCAAAACGTGTTTCTTCCTCTTGGGTAAGTCCAATCTTTATCTTGCGGGCAATGACCTGGGCCACTTCACTGTACATCATGAGCACATCACGCATGGGCCGATCATACGTTTCGCTCCACAGGTTCTGCTCTTTTGGAAGCGCGTCAGTGAGCTGAAACCGGATCTGGATACTCTCGCCCACCTGATACACCGACCCCTCCACAATCGCATCCACATTCAATTCCCGGGCAATTTCCGACAGGGACTTTTCGGTCTCTTTATACCGCATTACCGAAGTGCGGGAGATAACCCGTTTCAGACCGCTGATCTGTTGCAGCTGTCCAATAAGCTGATCCGTTACACCATCGACAACATATTGCTTTTCCATCTCCCCCGTGAGGTTCTCAAGCGGCAGGACGGCGATCGATTCTATGGCTTCAGCAGGACCAGTGAAAAGAGTCAGAGCCAGCACAGCTATAACAATCACCAATCCTACTGCACCTGCATAAAGGATGGCCCTTTTCCTTTTGCGAAGCTTTTCTTTCCTGAGCCTGGCTTTTATCTCCTCAGGCACTATGCCTGCCGATATGGATTTCAGGTCATCCAGCAGTTCGTCTATCTGCTGGTACCGCTCATCCGGATTCTTCTCCAGGGCCTTGTCAACGACTTGACCTATGGACACAGGAATCTCCGAACGCAACTCAGTGATCGGCTTGGGCTTCTTATTCAGGATGGAATACACAACGGCCTGCTCATGCTCCCCCTTAAAAGGTAGTTCGCCAGTAAGCATCTCATGAAGCACCACTCCGAATGACCAGATGTCCGTTCGTTGATCGACCTCTTCACCCCGGGTCTGCTCAGGAGACATGTAGGCAACTGTTCCCATGGTGGTCCCTTCTTTGGTCAAGAGAGTCTTCTCAGCAGTCCTGGCCAGTCCAAAATCCATGATCTTGGCCTGACCTCTCTCCGTCACCATGATGTTGGCGCTTTTGATATCCCGGTGAACGATGCCCTTTTGATGAGCCGCTTGCAGCCCTTCGGCCACCTGCTCGGCGATCCTCATGGCTTCTTCCAGCCCAAGAGGCCCCGCCTCGATCTTCTTTCTTATGCTCTGGCCATCGATGTAAGCCATGGAGATGAAAGATGACTCGTCGGCTTGCTCGAATTCGTGAACCGTGCAGATGTTGGGATGGTCGAGCGCCGCAGCAGCTTGCGCTTCGTGCATAAACCGTGTCTTAACCTCCGGAATATGAGTCAGTTCCGAAGGCAGGAACTTGAGCGCCACGGTTCGCTTGAGTTTCGTATCTTTGGCCTTGTAAACCACCCCCATGCCACCGCGGCCCAGTTCCTCGATGATCGTGTACCGACCACCGACAGTGCTCCCCTCCTTCAAGCTGTCCTTAGGGGTGATCAGGGTTTTGGTGAGCGAGACTCCATCGGAAGGGACCAATGCTGCAGCGCAATCGCCGCAGAATTGCTTAGTATCCGGATTATCACTCTGACACTTCGGACATTTCATATGCCGGTTTCCCCTTGCCTTGCGGGAATAGGATATAAATAAAAAGTGTGGGCTGTCAAACGACTATTGGGATGAAGGGATATCAGTAACCTTTCAGAGAAGCCACCCTCTCCCTCGCATCCGCCACCTCAGGGAGACCGGGGTCGGAATCCTTCGAGGGAATGGAAAACATAACCATCGTATAAGGAAAATCTTGAGTGATCCGAATTAATTGACGATGTACAATCATTCACCCTGGTTAAATGAGAATGGAAAATGGCATATTCTTTGCGGTATGAGTGCCAAATAATATATTGTATATTGAAATATGATAGTATTAATAAGGTGCATAACAAGGTAATTAACCCGACCGAAGGGGCATGTTT